>JANNEV010000591.1:0-3168 GCA_031379145.1 Gemmatimonadaceae bacterium | reverse complement strand
CGTCGACGATGGCGTCTCCTCGCAGGACGGGTCGAAGCAGTTGACGCTCGATGACTCCATGGCGTTCATCGGCATGAATGGTCGCGGTATCGTCGTCGTGCTCCTGCGCGTGTACCAGAAATGCCGCGTTGCATCCGCACTTCACACCCAGGCTTGGTCGACCGAGCGGGGAATCACCGAGTGCGGGACCGGCCAGTCGGAGCCGCTCGAAGGCTTCGTGCGCCGCGGGTGGAAGCAGGATCCACGGTGCGCTGGCATCAGCACCGAATGCGAGATGGTGCGCGTCGGCGGAGAATCGAATAGTGCGCAATGGTGTGCTCACGGCGATCTGTACGCGAGGTCGTGCATGGGGCACAGGCGCGTGCGGCGAGGCCTTCACCCGCACGGGGTTGGCTGCGATGGCGGGCGAGGCATGCTGGTTTCGCCGCGCGACGATGAGGGAGGGATACGTGGCCGCTTCGAACAGCGGGGGGGCATCGCTCCAGTCGTGAATGGCGAGCAGTTGGGTGTGCGTGGCGAGGAATCGTCGAGTGCCGCCGCCGGCGAGTGCGCGCCAGAGTTTGGCCGGCACGAGCAGCGCGAGGGTGCCACCGGGTGCCAGCAGCTGCGTGCTGCGTTCGACGAAGGCGGCGGCGATGTCGGCCTGAGCGGCGAAGCCGGCGGACGCGCCGGCCCGCTTGGCGCCGGCGGCCCACTGTGCGTCGCGCATGGTCTGGAACTCGACCCGAAGCCGCAGTCTTTCGGCCATCGGGAGCGCGTGTGGCCGGACCCACGGCGGGTTGCCGAGGATGATCGGAAACCCGCCAAGGGCAGCGACGTCGGGGAAGTGTGCGACGAAGCGGAAGGGAAGCGCGGCTCCAAGACTGAGGGCGACTCGATGGCGTGCGACCTCGCGTGAGCGTCGGCGAAGGTCGGCCAGCGTTCGCGTCTCCTGGGCGGTGCGGTTGCGGCGCTGTCCGAAGAGATCTCGTGTTCGCAGCGCGAGCAGGATGGATTGCCGTTCGTGCGCCAGTGCCTGCAGTCGGACGCCTGACTCCTCGATGGCGCGCGCGCGCTCGTGGTGGTCGAGCGCCGCCGCCAGCGTCTTCTTACGCCGTCCGGACGCGCGGGTGTATCGATCGCGCAGCGTCGTGATGGGCGGCGAGCCGCGTGGAGCATGTCGGAAGTCGCCACCCGCCAATGCATCGCCAACGCGAATGTGATGATCGAGATTCGGCAGTGGCGGCACGAGGGCCGCGCTGGTCTCCGGGCACTCAATGACCACGGAGAGCCAGAGGCGCAGTTCGCACAGCCACACCGCTATCGGATTGCGATCGACGCCGAAGATGGATCGGGTGAGCGTGTCGCGACGCAGGACGTGCAGTGGTCGCGCATCGCCGCTGCGCAGCAGAATGTTGGCGATGGACTCCATGGCGTGCACCAGGAAGGCGCCTGACCCGCACGCGGGATCAAGGACGCGCAGCGCGAGGACAGCAGCGCGTGCGTCGGCGTTCAGATGCAACGGTGCGCTGAGGTCGGAAAACGTCAGCGGTGGAAGGTCCGGAATCGCGTGAGAAAGGGCGTCGCGAACCACCTGAGCAACAAGCGCCGGCGGAGTGTAGAACGAGCCGGAGCGCCGTCGTTCGTCCTCTGCCATCAGGCATTCGAATGCCCGACCAAGCATTTCGGGATCGACCGCCGCTTCGGACCACGCCGTGGACTCCTCGTGTGCGGTGAACCGATATCGATCGAGCAGATCCCCGATGAGTCCCAGCACAGCGTCGTTGGTGAAGCGGAGCGAGCGCCGTTTGCGCTCCAACGCCGTTGGCGCGAATAGTCCACCGTTCAGAAACGGCACATCGCCAAAGGCGCGTGCGGCGGCCGCGCGTTGGTGGCGCGGAGTGTTGAGCGTGCCGAAGAAGAGCGGGCGCAGCAACTGGTGGTGGAGTGCTCCGCCGCGCTCAAGTGTGGCGGTTGCGTGATGGAGCAGAAAATCGCGCTTGCCATCCAGCCAACCCTTGGCTTCGAGAAAGGCAAGAAACAGGCAGCGCGACGTGCAGAGCAGCGCGAGTTCAAGACGTTCGTCGCGTGCGGCGGTGCCCTTCGCCGACGTAGCCAATTGCACGACCGTGCGCTGCAGCGCCCGATAGAAGCGATTGGACAGGGCGTCACGTCGGAGGATATCGGTGAGTCTCGCGTGACGCAGTCGGTCATCTCCCTCGGTGACGGCGGCCAGCGCGCGCAACGTCTCAGCGTCGGAGTCGACGATGTGCGTGCGCTCGACGCGCAGAATGGCGACGCGCGGACCGGATGGGTGCGGCGTGATCGTCGCTACGCTGAGTGTTGCCAGCGAAGCATCGAGAGCGAGCAGGCACCAGTGGCGGGTTGGGGCGTTACGCGCGAGGGTGGTACAGAGTCGGCGGACGAGTTCTCGGCCGTGCACGGTGGTGCCGACGGTGGTGGGAGCGGCCAGTATCGCGCTGAACAGGCGCAGGCGGCCCGGCCCCCGCGTGATCACCGCATCGGTGACCAGCGAACGCAATCCCAGCGTTTGCAGCGCGTCTCGACTGACGGGGAGCAGCTCGTACGTAAAGCCGAGGGCGCGCGCGACCGGTTGCAGGGCGCGGAGGGAGTCAGCTTGCGCCAGGAGCGCGGCGGCAGCGCGGAGAGTGAGCACGGATGCAGCATGCCGGCGACGCGGTCGCTGCGTGTCACCGAAATCGCCGACCGTGCAGCATCGTATTGCGGACTGGTTTGCAGGCATGCGTGCGAACGAATCGGCGATGCGACTTCATGAGGTGGCCACGACCTTCCTGCGCCTTGGTGCGTCGGCGTTCGGCGGTCCGGCGCCGAGTTCGCGGAAGCGCGAAGCACCGCCAACCACAACCCGGCCCCAGCTCGGCAGAACTGGCGATGATGATCAGATTTCGTGGAGCCGGATGGCTGGGACTGATTGCTGCGGGCGTGGGGTTTATCGCGCCGGCGTTGGCCTGGTACTACTCGGCGGGGCGGTCTCGGGGCTACTGTCCATGTACCTTTCACCGTAGCTGCCGCAGGCTGCATGCGCACTCTGCGGGCCCACACTCCTTCCTGACGTGCGATGCGTACTTGCTGGTTGAATGGAGCGTTCGTCGCCGAATCGGCTGCGCAGGTTTCGATTTTTGATCGCGGCCTGCTGTTCGGCGACGG
>JANNEV010000569.1:0-12432 GCA_031379145.1 Gemmatimonadaceae bacterium | reverse complement strand
CGCGATGTTGACGTTCAACGAGGCCGCGTAAACTTCTACCGCAGGGTTGGAGGGAATGTCAGGCACGTCGTCCTTTCCGCAGGAAGTGAGAAACGCCGTCGCCAGAAGCGGTACGACTGCGAGCCGCCGAAGCGTGTGGCGCGAGTTGAACAGAGTGGGGAACATGGCAAAGCGGGGATGAATAGGGACCGAAAGACCGTGGCCGACACGGCGCATCGCGTATGCTCCTGAACATAGCGAACTGACCGTTGCGCCGGGTACACCCATCCGATACGCTGCCGTTCATGCTCTCTGCCGCTCCGGCCACCCCGTCCTCGGACCCCCCACCGGCGGTCCCGATCCGCTTCGTCCTTGAACTGGCGCGGGCCTTGCACGTTCATGGCACACCTGCGCACCGATTGGAAGCACTGCTCTCCACGGTCGCGCATCGCCTGGGGCTCACCGCCGAGTTTTTTTCGACGCCAACGAGCATCATGGTCGGATTCGGCGCCTTGGAGTCACAGCGCGTCCATCTGATTCGGGTGGAACCCGGCGAACCGAATCTCGGACACTTGTCCCGGCTCGGCGCGATCAGCCGGGACGTTATTGAAGGCCAGCTCACCCCAGCCGACGGACTGCTCCGCCTAAACGCGCTGTCGCGTGAAGCGCCCCGCTGGCCGCTCTGGCTTCGGCTCTGCGCTTTCGTCTGTTCGTCTGCTGCGGTCGCCTGCTTTCTTCGCGTCTTCACCAGCGACGTCGCGATCGCTGCCGGCTTGGGCCTGGTGACCGCAGCCATTGCGATTGGTTGCGCACGCTCGGAGTCCTGGCAGCACGTGACCGAGCCACTGGCGGCATTTGTCGTGACGACCATCGCACTGACCATCGACGTTGCCACGCATTCGGGAACCGGCTACGCCACCTCTCTCGCCGGACTCGTGGTCTTGCTGCCGGGCCTCACCTTCACGGTGGCGTTGACCGAGCTCTCCACTCGGCATCTCGCTTCGGGCACAGCTCGTCTCAGCGGAGCGCTGGTCGTGTTTCTCGGCTTAGGGTTCGGAATCGCGCTTGGTGCGAAGCTCGGCACCTTCCTGGGAACTGCACTGGGCGCGCAGCTGGACCTTGCGACGGCCTCGAATGGGCTGCGCTGGCTACCGCAGGCGTCACTGCCCTTCTGGACTGAGTGGGTTGCGCTTTTGGTCGCCCCGGTCGCGTTCGCAGTGCTGCTCAAGGCGGAGGCACGCGATACCGGATGGATCGTGCTTGCCTGTTGCGCGGCGTATCTCACCTCGCGTTTTGCCGGAGCGCGTATGGGCGAAGAACTCGGCGCGTTTCTGGGTGCGTTCGTGGTGAGCGCCGGCAGCAATGTTGTTGCACGGTACTTCGGAAAATCCGCCATCGTGACGGTGGTGCCTGGCCTGTTGATCCTTGTACCCGGAAGCATTGGATTTCGCACTGTGACATCAATGCTGGGGCAAGAGGTGGAGCTGGGAGTCGCCAGCGGATTCCGCGTACTGCTCATCAGCATCTCTCTCGCGGCCGGCCTGCTGGCCGGCAACGTGGTCGCCAGCGGAGCGCGACGTCGGCTGTGAACCGACGGCCCACGCGCTCCGCGATTTACTCCGGTCGTGCGGACAGCGTGGAGCGATACGCCCGTCTCCCGGACGACAGAATGGCGATCGTGATGGTCATGCCAATCACCACACAGATACTGAGCGAGTAGCGCAGGTCGCTTTCGCGGCCGAATACCCGGTCGGTCAGTAGCGCGACTGCGGTCGGTCCGAGTGCGCCCGCCACGAGATTGACGACCAACTGATACAGCGCGCTACCCTGCCCACGCATTCGCGCGGGCATCACTTGCGCAACGGCGGCGTTCGCTGCGCCCCACGGCATCGCGGCAAAGATGTTGACCGGCACGATCAACGCGGCCGCGATGGTTGCCGACGGCACGAGCGGAAAGAGTCCCGCGCACAGCAGCATGCCGACGGCCCCAGTGATGCCGACGAGCAGCGGTGCATCCGCGCGGCCGCCTTTGGCCCAACGATCCGTGAGCCACCCTCCCAACAAACTGCCAACCACGCCGAAGCTCATCGTCATGACGCCCTGCAACGTGCCCGCCTGCAACACGCTCCACCCGTGCGTACGCATGAAGAACGGCGACATCCACGCGCCGACGCCGTAGTTGACGGACGCCGAACAGGCGAAGCCAAAGCCGAGCGTCATCATCGTCCGCCGATGGGCGCGGAGGTACTGGAGGACCTCACGCAACGGTACCTGTGGATCGCGTGTTTGTGGGGGCAACGCCTCCAAGCGCCGCGTTGGCTCACGCATGGTGAGCGCGAGCAACGCGACCAGGAGTCCGGGCAGACCCACCGCGAAAAACACGCGCTGCCACGGATGGATGTCCCCAAACAGCGGAACGGAGATCACCCCACTTACGTCGAGCGCGCCCACCACGTAGGCACCCAGCGCATACGCGACGCCGGACCCGAAAAACGTGCCCGTCATGTAAACGCTCATCGCGGTGCCGAGACGTCGTCGCGGAAAGGCATCGGAAATCATCGAGACCGCGGCGGGGCCCAGCGTGGCCTCACCGACACCGACACCGATGCGCGCCGCAAACATCTGCCCGAAACTGTGCGCCAGTCCGGTGGCCGCAGTCATCAGGCTCCAGCCGGCTGCGCCGACGGCCACGATCGCCGAGCGGCGTCCGCGATCCACCCAGCGGCCGATCGGCAACCCGAGGACCGAGTAGAATGCCACAAACCCAAGGCCCATGAGCAGGCTGACTTGCGTGTCCGTGACGCCCAGATCCCGTTTGATCGGCACGACGAGCAACGTCAGGATCTGTCGGTCCACGAATCCCGACACGTTGGCGAGCGTCAACACGAACACCGTGTACCACGCCTGCGCGCCAGTCATCCCGGCGACTTCATCTCCGGTGGCAGCACCAGAAATCGGCGGGGTTCGAGTCGATGAATTCATTCTCGGGGCATCAGGGGCGGCGTCCGGTGAACGCCATGGAAGTTGTCAGTGTGCGCACGCGGACGCGAGATTGCGTCATGGCTCTTCCACCTGACCGCGCACACTCCCCGCTCGAAGTTATTCCGTACGCTCCGCTCGCTGGCGCCGTGTTGGCGTTCGTTCCGGTGCCGGTTGATGATGTGAGCGCGCTCCACGTGGACGAGCGGCGACTCGCTGACTCGATGGAGCCCTTTCGTCGCGCCACCTTCATGGCCGGCCGCGTGGCGATGCGTCACGCGCTGCGATCAGTCGCCGTCGATCGCGCGCCTGAGGCGCTCTTGCAAACCTCTCGAGGTGCACCCGCCATGCCACCCGGCCTGCTGGGATCGGTCTCACACAAACGCACGCGCGCGCTGGCCATCGCGATGCCCGGCGCCGGAAGCCACGTGGGCGTAGATCTCGAGCAGGTTGCAAGCGCCGATGACGCGCGTCGACCGTCCATCGCGCCGCGCATCCTGACCGGCAAAGAGCAGGACGTGTTGCACGGACTGGATCCACTGGAACACCGCAACGCAACGCTCCTGCGATTTTCGCTCAAGGAAGCGATCTACAAGGCGATCGATCCGATCGTCCAGCGCTACGTCCGGTTTACCGAGGTCGAGCTCGACGTCCATGCCGACGGGAACGCCGACGTGCGCCTGCTGCTTCCCGAACTCTCCGGACGGCGGCTGTCGATCGAGGCGCACTGGAGCGTCGACCCGTCGTGGATCATCTCGACGGCGTACGCACGCTGGTAGCGGTCGTTCGCGGAGTCCATCGCGACGGCAGCGCGCGTCGATGTCCTCGCACATCGGGGTTCGGCCTCGCCTTACCCGACTCGACGCGCCTCGTGCACGGCGATCCCCCCACCGAGATGGCGCGTCACGCGCTCGACACGGAATCCCTCGCGCTCGAGCAGCCGACTGAACGCCTGCCAACTCATGAAATGCTCGATGCTGCGCGCGATGTAACCGTACACGACCGGGTCGCGATGCCACCACCACCCCACCGCGTTTCCTGCCACGGTCAGGTAGGCCAACAGCAGCAGCCGCCACGGCGTGAACGCGGGCCGATAGAAATCGAGCGTAATCAGGAGTCCTCCCGGCTTCAGCACCCGGGACATTTCTCGCACGGCAGCGGCGGCGTCCGCGACATTGCGCACTCCATACCCGGCCGAGACGAGGTCCATCGACTCGGACGGCAACGGCAACGCGCACATATCGCCGACCAAGGTGGTGACCCTCGTCGACACATCGAGCGCCCGCGCGGCGTCAGCCAACCTTGCCTCAGCCTCCCTCACCATGTTCGGCGATGCGTCGACGGAGGTGACGATGGCGTTCGGAAACGCTCGCGCGATGGCGATCGCAATGTCACCCGTGCCGCTCGCGAGGTCGAGCGCCGTCTCCGCGCCCGGAGCCCCTGACTCCATCGCTCGCAGCGCGGCGTCCTTCCAGGAGCGATCCATGCCGAACGAGAACAGGCGAGTGAACGCGTCGTATCTCGGCGCGATGATATCGAACATCGGGGTCACGAACGCTTGTTTCCGAGACGGGTCGCTCAGGAACGCCTCCACGTCCAACGCGCCCAGCCGAGGAGGAGACGCTACCGTCGGGGTGGGAGTTGGGCCATCTTCCGTCATGCATATCTCCCGAGGGGGCAGTCGAGCGTCGATCGTTCATCCATCGAACGGCGCCCCGACCGGGCTGCGAGCCAGGCGCGGAGCGGTGAGCGCGAGCCAGCTGGTCGCCGTGCTGTTGACGCTCGGCACCACCGTGGCGGTCGTGAGCAGCAGCGTCCGAGGGGTTCGACAACCGTCGTCGCCCAATGTAAGCGCCAGCGCGGACTCAACGAATACCGAAAGCCAGACGCCGCAGCGACGACCAACCGCGGCAGAAGCCATCGGGGCTTTCAGCGTGCGCAACCTGCAGGGGAAGCTGGTGCCGCTGGTGACCAAGGGCGAGCCCGCGATTGTCATGGTCAGCTCGCGCACCTGCAGTTGGTGCAAGCGTGCCCTCAAGGACCTGGGCGAACTGTCCGCCGGGCGACCGCTGCCGCGATTGAAGCTGTTGACGCTCGAGGGGGCCGCAGAGGGGATTCCCATGCTGGCGAAGGAAGGATTGACGGGCGTCCAGTTGATCGGCCCGTCGGGCAGCGCAGATCAGGTCCTGCTCACCTTTCGCTACCCGGGCACTCCCACCTTCGTCGCCATCGACCGTAATGGTCGCGTCGTGCAGACACTCCCGGGCTACCCGATCCGCCAAGTCATGGAGCATTGGTACGCCGTCATGGTCGGCGATGCCGATACCCCCTAGTTCCGAGGTCGAGACATTGGGACGCGTACTGCGCTCCCGATACTCAGGCAGACAGGGCCAGCCGCTCCAGTCGACGCTTGTCGAGGACAATGAGCACCGCACAGAGTGTGATGGTCACGGCCGAAATTGCGCACCATGGGCAAAAGCTCTTCAGCACAATGAATTCACCGTACTTGAGCCTTAGTGTGAACAGTACGGCAGGCCAGATCATGGCCTGCATCAGTAGGTTGGGCCAACGCGCATCTTCGGTTCTCGGCATCGTACCGACCACAGCGGCAACGAACAGCATGGCGTACCCTATGGTGCCGATCAGCGCCACGTCCACACCCAGAAACCAACCGTAGGGACTACCCTGCACATACTCACAACCGCCGCTGCCGGTGCACGCGAGCGAGCCGGTGAGCCCGAGTTTCCAGAGGTGCAAGTAGAATGCGACGATGCCGGAGACCAGACTCCCCAGCGCGATGCCCATACGATGCGTCACGATCGGTTCGGAAGATGAGGACAGAGTGGTGGTGCAGCGGAATATGTCGCCGCGCCTGACGAATGGGATGCTCGACCCTTGCGAGCCCAGTACCCCGGCATACCTTCGCGCGGAATGACACTCCCCACTCCGGCGGCCGCTGTCGCCACCCGCATACTCGCCATTCGGCGTTGGCGAATCGCCGCGAGCCTGACCGCGATCATGGTGACCGTGTACTTCGGTTTCATTCTCTTGGTCGCGTATCGGCCGGCGCTCCTGGCCCGACAGCCGCAGGACGGACTCTCGCTCGGGATCATGCTTGGTGCGATGGTGATCGTGGCGGCCTGGCTGCTCACCTTCGTGTACGTGCGGTGGGCCAACACTTGGTACGATCCAGCGCTGGCGGCGCTGCGCGCGCATCACGAGCGCGAAGCGTGAGCATGCCGGTGCCACAGGCGGCCGCCACGCTTTCCACCGTGGGAACCCCAGACGCGGTCGCGATCTCCTTCTTTGCGGGATTCATTACGCTCACGTTGGCGATCACGTACTGGGCAGCGCGGCGTACCCGCAGCACCGAAGATTTTTATGCCGCCGGCCGGACAGTGACCGCGGGGCAGAACGGGATCGCGCTGGCCGGCGACTACATGAGCGCCGCCTCGTTTCTCGGTATTGCCGGACTCGTTTCCACGAGTGGCTTCGACGGACTCATTTACTCCACGGGTTGGCTTGTGGGTTGGCCGGTTGTGCTGTTTCTGATCGCGGAGCCACTTCGGAATCTCGGCCGGTACACGTTCGCCGATGTGGTCGCCGCGCGCCTCGATCCAATTCCGGTCCGCATTGCCGCCGCCTGCGGGACGTTGGCGACGATTGCGTTTTACCTGATCGCGCAGATGGTCGGCGCTGGTGGACTGGTCAAGCTGCTCTTCGGCATTCCGTACGAAGCCGCGGTGATCATCGTTGGCGTCGCGATGATGGCCTACGTGTTATTCGGCGGGATGCTGGCAACCACCTGGGTGCAGATTGTGAAAGCCGTGTTGCTGCTCGGCGGCGCAGCCGCGCTGGCCGTGCTGGTGCTCGCACGATTTCACTTCGATCCGCGCGAGCTCTTCGCCGAAGCCGCGGCGCGCTACGGTGCAGGTGTACTGGCGCCAGGCAAGCTGATTTCCAATCCGCTGGATGCCATCTCGCTGGGACTGGCGCTCATGTTCGGAACGGCCGGACTGCCGCACATTCTGATGCGCTTCTACACGGTGCCTGATGCGCGAGCGGCCCGGCAATCCGTGTTCATCGCGACCGGTCTCATCGGACTCTTCTACCTGATGACGTTCGTGCTGGGCTTCGGAGCCATGGTGCTGGTAGGCCCCGCGTCGATCAAGGCTGTAGACGCGGGCGGAAACATGGCCGCGCCAATGCTCGCACAGTTCCTGGGCGGGCGAGCGTTTCTCGGATTCATCGCCGCTGTTGCTTTCGCCACGATCCTCGCGGTGGTCGCCGGACTCGCGCTCTCCGGCGCCGCAGCGATCTCGCACGACCTGTGGGCGTCCGTGATTCGGAAAGGCAAGCCGAAGCCCGGAGAGGAGCTGCTGGTGGCCCGCATCGCCACCATCGTCCTGGCGCTTATCGCGATGGCCCTCGGCATCCTGTTCAAGGGGCAGAACGTCGCCTTCATGGTTGGGTTAGCGTTCGCCATCGCGGCGAGCGCAAACTTCCCCGCCCTCGTGCTGAGCGTGTTCTGGCGTCGGACCAGCACGGCTGGCGCGGCCGCGAGCATGGTCGTCGGCACGCTCGTTACGCTGGTGCTGATCTCGCTCTCACCCGCCGTGCAGGTCGACCTGCTGCATCACGCCACGGCCTGGTTCCCGCTCAAGAACCCGGCGTTGGTATCGATTCCCGTGGCGTTCACCACCGGAATTCTGGTGTCGCTGCTCGCGCCGGACAAAGACGGTGAAGCACGGTACGCCGCCCTCGAAAAGCGATTGCTCCTGGGAGCTGAGTAACCCGCGCTCGCAACTGGCAGCTCCCGTGCCCGCGCGCGGAATCAGCCACGGTCGGTGTTCAGCCAGCTCGGCGGTTTTTGCCGGGGTGTCGGCAGGCCAGGGCCCGCCGCTGGGCTTCCACAAATCGGCGTCCGAGTCCGCGAGAGTGGCCAGAGCCGCTGCGCAATACGGTGCAGCGCGACCGGGCGACAAAGCGCAGACTGTTTACTGACAACGCTTTACGCGCTTTTCGGGACACTGACGTCGCGGAGCGATCTTCGTTCGGCTTCGATGTGAGGCACTCGCCGCCGATCGATCCAACCAGTGCCATCGAACGGCTGGCACGGTCGTTGCTTTGACCAAGAGCACCGTCGGTCTCCCGTCGGCCGTTACTGGCGCGATCGATCCGACGATGAGGTCGATTCCTCCACAACAGCACTCATCCCGATTCGTCATGCTCGATCGTTTGGCCTCGCGCACCGCATTCTGGGGGGCGCTTGCCTGCCTGTCCGTTACCGGCGGCGTTGCGTCTCTTGAGGACGCAACGGCGCCTGCGCCGTCGCGCGCGGTTGCCCGCGGTTTCACGAGTCAGGCTCGCAACACCGGTGGCGAATCACCACAAGGACCGTCGCTCACCGCGGTACCGCTGCAGGCCGGCTTCGCTTCATTGGTCGATGCTGCACCGCTGCTGTCCACGGTGGCCTTCGCGCTGGCCTTGGTCGGCGGCCTGCTGCTGCGTCGCGACACAGCGAGACGTGGCGGGACCGAGCGTGAGCTGCGACAGCAGGTTCGTCGTCTGCGCGATGCCATGCAGGCGAGCGCCGAGGGCGTGTTCCTCCTTCGGGCCATTCGTCGGGCGTCCGGCGACATCGATGACTTTGAGATCACCGATGTCAATCCGACCGGAGCTCGACTCCTTCGCGCGACACCACAGACGCTGATCGGTGCGTGCCTCCGACGGGACATGAGCGGCGCCGTCTCAGACGCCGTGTTTGAGCAGTACGCTGATGCCATTGCGCTGCAAGCCCCTCTCGTGGGGGACGTTCGCGTCGATCCACGTCGTTTCGCGGCAAGCTGGCTGCTCCACCAGGCAGTACCGACCGCGGACGGCGTGGCGATCACCATTCGCGACATTACCGAACGGAAGCGCGAGGAGCTCCGCTTGCGTCGCGCCTCGCTCACGGATCACCTGACCCTGCTGTACAACCGCCGTGGATTCATGACGCTGGCGGAACAGCATCTCCGCATCGCGCGTCGTCAGGAAAAGGATGCCGTCCTGTTGTACGTCGACATGGACGATTTCAAGCAGCTCAATGACACGTATGGACACGCCGCCGGTGATCGCGCGCTGACCGCCGTGGGCCGACTCCTGCGACAGACGGTCCGGGACTGCGATGTGGTGGCTCGGATGGGTGGCGATGAGTTCACGATCATGGCGCTCGATGCGAACGGCGCCGCGGCACGGCTGATCCAGCGTCGAATCGAAGAGCGCGTCGCTGTGCTCAACGCGACTGGCGAACTCGCCGCGCCGCTCTCGCTGACCATTGGGTACACCCGCGTTCGACCAACCGATGATGCCTCGATCACCGAGCTGCTCGTCCGTGCAGATCAATTGCTCTACGCGCGCAAACGCCGCCGAAAGCTGCTCGTCTCCGCGACGCAACGCGGCAGCAGCCGAAATGCCACCCGCCTCCCGGTCCTGCACAGTGCCCCGTTAACGTCGCAAGCGATGCACTCGTCGGCGACACTGCTTCCGCCGGAGCTGTCAGCCATCGCTCGTGCGGCCGCTGCGGCCGGCGTCCCTTCGACAGCGGGTCAGCCCGTG
Organism: Gemmatimonadaceae bacterium; assembly: GCA_031379145.1. Taxonomy (GTDB): domain Bacteria; phylum Gemmatimonadota; class Gemmatimonadetes; order Gemmatimonadales; family Gemmatimonadaceae; genus Gemmatimonas. The sequence goes on along the minus strand of JANNEV010000569.1, from coordinate 2,877 downwards.
ATGTCGAGGACACAGACCGCCTGAGCAACGGGGCGCGCCCAGCTGCCGCTTGACCGCACCGGTGCCAGGTACCGACGTTCGTACCATGGACTTTCGTGCCTTCAACCCGGCAACCGGTGCCTTTCTGTACAGTCTCGCACCCATCACGCCCGTCGCGTCTGAGGTGCTACTCGCTCGCATCGACGCCGAGCAACGCGACTGGCGCGTGGTCTCGGTCGCGAACCGCTGCGCCTTCGTGACCGCACTTGGCGCTGTGCTGCGCGCTCGCCGCGATACGCTGGCCAACGCACTGGTGCAGGAGATGGGCAAGCCCATCAGCGCGGCGCGAGCGGAAGTCGACAAGTGCGCAGCGCTCTGCGAGATCGCTCCGAGCATCGCCATGCGGGCCCTCGCCGATGACCAGCCGGTCTCCGACAACCGCGTCTCGGTTCGTGTGCGCTACGAACCGCTCGGCTGCGTGTTGGCGATCATGCCGTGGAACTTCCCGTACTGGCAGGCGCTGCGCTTCGCGGTGCCAACGCTGCTGGCCGGCAACGGTGTACTGATCAAGCCCGCGACGTCAGTGCCGGGCCCCGCCCACTTGCTCGATCAATGCGTGCAGGAGGCCCGTGCCGTGGTCTCGGGCGGGACTCTACCACCCGCGCCACTTCACACCGCGATGCTCGCGCTGGACGTCATCGACGACGTCATCGGCGATCCGCGGATTGTCGGAGTCACACTGACGGGCAGCGATCGCGCCGGACGTCACGTGGCGCAGGTCGCCGGCAAACATCTCAAGAAGGTCGTGCTGGAACTCGGCGGCAGCGATCCGTTCCTGGTGTTGCCGAGCGCTCACGTTGCTCGCGCCGCGCAGATGGCGGTGACCGCCCGCACCGTCAACACTGGCCAATCCTGCGTTGCGGCCAAGCGCTTCATCGTGTGCGAGGAAGTGTACGAGGAGTTCACGGCACTCTTCCTCGCTGGCATGCGCGCCTTGGTCGTTGGTGACCCGTCCGATGAACAGACGCAAGTCGGCCCGCTGGCCACCGCTGCCATTCGTGATGGGCTCCGCGTGCAAGTGCAGCGCTCCATGGAGTACGGAGCAGTGCGTCTGCTGGGCGATGATTCGGATCGTGGCCCTGGCTATTTCTTCCCGCCGACGGTTCTGGTGAACATCCCCGAGCACGCACCCGCCGCGTGCGAAGAACTCTTCGGACCCGTTGCCGCCGTGTTTCGCGTACCGGACACCGCCGCAGCGCTGGCCTGCGCCAATAGATCGCCCTTCGGACTGGGGGCAAGCGTCTGGACCACCGACCCCGCTGAGGCGCAGCACTGCGCTCAGGTGTTGGACGTGGGGATGGTATTCGTTAACGACATCGTGGTCTCCGATGCTCGATTTCCCTTTGGTGGAGTCAAGCAGTCGGGCGTGGGCCGTGAACTTGGGCTCGCGGGGTTTCGCGAGTTCACGAACCAGAAAACCGTCGCAATTCGCCACGCATAGCGCACGACGGATCGGCGCGACGGGTAGGCGAGATGGTGACCGTCCTGATCGGCCACCACCGCGAGCTCATATCGTGACGTCGTCCGTTGGGCCCTCGATCAGTCGCCTCCACCACGGTCGCTGATCTTCGGCTCGACGCACGCTGCGCACCACCTGTCGCCATGCGATGCGCATGGCCTGCGCATCCTCGAAGCGATCTTCAACGCGCGGAGCAAGTCCGCGCTGCAGCCAAGCGGCAATCGCTTCGGTAAAGCCATCGGCGAGCAGGCGCGCGTCCAGCGTATTCGCGAGCTGCTGCGCCAGTATCATTTCTCCGGACCCCTCGCCGAATGGTGGATGCCCGGTCAGCACGAAGTACACGATACTGGCCAGCGCGAAACAATCCGTCGCGGGACCCTGGGCCTCGCCAAGCAGCTGCTCCGGTGCCGCGAACGAGGGCGTGCCGGACGAACCCGCGCGCTCATCACCCAACGCGTACGCGATACCGAAGTCGCCAATGCGCCAGCGACGATACCGGTCGATGAGAATGTTCTCGGGTTTGAGATCCCGATGAATGATGCCGCTGGCATGCGCGGCAATCAGCGCCTCCAGCACATCGTCCACCTGCTGCGCAATCTCCTCGAACGGGCGGGGCCCACTCCGCGCAATGAGGCTGGCCACCGACCCACCTTCCGCCAACTCCATCGTATACCACACGATGTCGCCGCGGCTGTCGCTGTCGTAGATGGGGACGATGCTCGGATGTGCCAGCTGCGCCGCGAGACGCGCCTCGCGTCGAAAGCGCGCCACCGCCATGTCGTCCTTGGCGATATTCGGATGCAGCACCTTGATAGCCACTTCACGGGAAAGCGACAGATCCCGAGCACGCCAGACGCTGCCGAACATCCCGCTCCCCAACGGCGACAGAATTTCATAGTCGTCCGCGGTGGCCCAGCGAAGGCGCGCGTCAGCGGTGTCCAGCGCCGGCGGCAACTCCTCGCCCTCTGGTGAGATCATCAACTGCCGAACGGACACGTGCCGATCGAGATCGCGAAGCAACGCCGCAACCGACGGAAACCGCGCCGCCGGGTCGGGATGCAGCGCCCGCTCGAGCACGGTGGCGAGCGCCACGGGACAGTCAGCCCGCAACAGGGCAATGGGTGGCACATCGTGTTCCGGCGGCGTCTCTCCGGTCAACATGGTGAACAGCATGGCCGCGAGCTGCCACTGATCCGAGGCCGCCGTGGGAAGCCATCCGCGGTTTATCCATTCTGGAGGCGCCGGCGAAAACTGCGGGTTCGGTTGCACGCCCGCTGGTAGCTGTTCTTTGGGCAACACCCACTCCCAGCCCATGAGCCAGAGGCGCCCCCCCGGCGTGAGCCACACCGAATGAGCGGACACGTCGCCGTGCGGCGCGC
>JANNEV010000347.1:0-2985 GCA_031379145.1 Gemmatimonadaceae bacterium | reverse complement strand
GGCCGGCGTGGCGGCGCTCCTGGTTGCAGCAAGTCCGGCATACATCGCCATTCTTCTCCGCTTGCTCGGTCGCGAGCAGCTGCCGACGCGAGGCTGGATCGGGATCGTGCTGCAATTGGTGGGGGTTGCCTGTGTCGCGGGCAGTGCCAAGACGCTGCAGGGTGGAGACCGCGCCCTGCTCGGTACCGCCTACATCGCTGCGGGCAGCGTGACGTGGGCCGCCTTTACGGTCATGCTGCAGCCGTACACGGCCCGCGTGCACCCCTTCCAGCTGTCGGCAATCACGCTGGCAAGTGGTGCACTCTTGTGCGTCGCGGTCGCCGCGCCGGACATGTTGCGCACGGACTGGGGGGCGGTGCCTGTTGATGCCTGGGCTGCCTTACTGTACGCCAGCGTGGGTTCGATGGTCGTTGCCTACCTGCTGTACTATCGTGGCATCAAGGTGCTCGGCGCCACACGAACGGCCATGTACGCCAACCTGCAGCCCCTCATTGCACTCAGCGTGGCTGCGTTGGTACTCGGCGAGCGACCGACCCTATGGCAGCTCATCGGTGCCGCCAGCATCATGAGCGGCTTGATTCTTTCACGAACGGCACGAGTTCTACCCTCGCCTGCCGGAGCGCGTCGCGCACTGGCCTCATCCCTGAATCGCTCATGAAGCTTGTTTTGTTTGACATCGACGGTACGATACTCTGGACGGATGGTGCCGGTCGGCGGTCGATGGAGGGTGCACTGACCGAGTACTTTGCCGTCCCGGGTGATGCCGCGTATCGCTACGATGGAAAGACGGATCGTCAGATCGTGCGCGAGCAGATGCGCGGTGCGGGTTTCGACGACGCCGTGATCGACGGGCGCATGGATGATCTGCTCGTCTCGTACGCGGCGCGCCTGCAGGACGAACTGGGCCGTGATACCAGTGCGGCTCGATTGTGCGGCGGCATTCATCCGCTCCTCGACGCGCTCGAAGTTCACGCGGGAGCGTCGCTGGGACTGCTGACGGGGAACATCGAGCAGGGAGCGCGTCACAAGTTGCGCGCGGTCGGCCTCGAGTTCTCGCGGTTTCGCGTGAACGCCTTCGGTTCCGATCACGAAGAACGATCGCAACTGCCTGCGGTTGCGCAGCGTCGCGCCAGTGCGTTCATGGGGACGGACTTGCCCGGTGATCGCATGGTCATCATCGGCGACACGCCGGCAGATATCCACTGTGGTCGTTCGATCGGAGTGCGCGCGATCGGTGTTGCCACGGGGAGGTACGGTGTCGACGAACTCGAATCGCACGCGCCGCATGCGGTGTTTGCGACGCTGGAAGACACCAATGCGGTGCTCGATGCGATCCTCGGTTGAGCACACGCATGGTCGCCTGTAGCAGTTTCTGGACCCGCCGCCGATTGCGGCGCACATGACCGCGAGTCCGTCAACGCCAACTGCGGTCGTGCGCGTGGTTGGCATCATGCGCGGGCGTGAGATCAGCGCGTCCGCCGTTGCCGCACTCGAAGCCGACGCCTTGGTCCTCGCGTGGGAGCGCGCGACGCCGTGGCGTATCGCGTTCACTGGGCTGGATGGAGTGACCGTTGGGGTCCGCCAGCTCAGCCTCTACCTCTCGAGCGGAGATGTGCTTGAGCTCGAGGGCGACGACTCGGTGGCTCCGATCGCTCGGCAGCTCATCGAGCGCGCCTGCGCCATGCCGGAGCTGACTCGTGGCCTGCGATCGTTGGGATCGCGACGGGGCGCACCCGGAGCCGCGCATGACACCTGGTTCGCGCCACTGCTCGCCGCGAAGCGGGCTGTCTCCGGCGTCAGTGATGTGCAACGGCAAGTGATGCTCATCGACGCGGCGAATCTGTCGCGCGCGATGGCAGGGGCCATGAGTGAGCTGGCTGCGCTCACAGCGCCGGGTGATCCGGCTCGGCAACGCGCGGTGGAGGCTGCGCTGGAGGAGGATGCCGCCGACATGTTCGTTGCGCTGCGGCGTGCCGCTCTGCTGGCAGACGTTCTGCGCGGCAGCGCGCTCGATACGCAATTTGCCGACTGGCGGCGATGGGTGGATGCGCTTCGCGAAGTCTTTGCAGAAGCGGACGACGCTTGGGGGCGCTGCAGTCAGGACTTGTAGGCGTGCTCGCTCAGTGCCCGCAGCCGCAATCGCTGCCGCAGCCGGGCTTCGGCTTGCGCGCGGCCAGCAACACGCGCCATGCGCGCACGGCGATGAATGCGCCGGCCCCTAGTACGATCATCCCTGCCACGATGACGTCCATGTCAGCCTCCGAAACCAAGGGCGCTGCCTGCCGCGTAGACGATCCACGCGGCCCCGTACGCCAGCCCCAGCATGTAACTGAACTGCAGCGCGGCCCAACTCCATCCGATACGCCCACCGCCGGCCTCGCGCACCGTGACCGCGATCGTGCTCATGCACATCAGCGCGAACACATAAAAGACCATCAGTCCGACCGCCACCAATGGCGTGTACACCTTCGCCCCTGTTTTCGGGTCGCGCTCGCGCAACAGCCGAGCCTGCAAAGCTTCGTCGTTCTCGCTGGCATCGCCAACGCCGTAGATCGTCCCCATCGTGGAAACGAAGACCTCGCGCGCCGCGAAACTCGCAGCGATTGAGACGCCGATCTTCCAGTCATACCCCAGCGGGCGCACGAGCGGCTCGATGCCTTTGCCGACTCGCCCGAGAATCGAGTGCTCCAACTGCTGTTCCTGCTGCACGGCGCGTGACTGTGACTGGTCGAGGGATGCCTTCGGATACGTGGCCAGTGCCCAGAGGACAATGGACAAAGACAGGATGACCGTGCCGGCCCGACGCAGAAATAATTCACACCGCTGGATTACCGACACGGCCAGCGAGCGCGGGCTCGGCCAGCGGAATGGGGGCAACTCCAGAATCATGGGGCGTACAGGCCCCTTCAGTAAGGTTCGCTTGAAGACAGCAGCGACCAGCAGGGCGACAAGTGTGCCGAGCAAGTACATGAAGAGCATGGTCGC
>JANNEV010000522.1:0-19240 GCA_031379145.1 Gemmatimonadaceae bacterium | reverse complement strand
GACCTGCGCACCATGTGAGGCCAGCTGTAGCGCGGCCGCGCGACCCAGGCCGGAGGCGCCACCGGTAATGAACGCGACCTGATTGGCGAATTCAGAGGACATGCGGTGCACGGAGTTGGAGAGAAAACCGAGATCGCGGCGCGCTGCTGCGGGATGCGGTGCCGATCATGTGGAATCGCGTCAGATGGCGTCAATCGTGAAGAGGCGAGCCACATCCTGATCGTACGCGGAAAGCTGCTGCGCCATTTCGTCGTCGGTCCAATGCAGCAGCGCCGCCATGAGTGGCGCGATGCGTCTCGCTGCCGCCCGTCCGTGGTCGCGTGTTTCGAACGCCACGTGCGTGCGGCGCACCAGCACATCCGCCAGTGTGCACGCGAGCTCGCGTTCCACCGCATGCGGCACCTCGGCCGTGATGTACGGCAGGTCGTCCACCAGGCGTCGCGCCAAGGATCCATCGCGTTGCGCGTAGCTCCACACGTTGCGCCAACGGGTCCCGTACGCGAGCGCAAGTCGCTCGCCCACCGCCGCATCGTGCACCGTGGTGCGCGCGTCGAGCATGACAGCCTCGCGTGAGAGCATGTCGCCACCGGGCAAGGGCGTGCGATCGCTCGCCAGCACAACTTCGGCTGGAGCAATCGGCCCGCCCGCGCGTTGCTCCTCCCGCTTGGCATGCGCCAGCACATCCGCAGCCATGGATCGAAACGTGGTGAGCTTGCCACCGGTCACACTCACCAGCCCATCATCGCGATGGGAAATGGTATGCTCACGCGAGGCGGAGTTGGCGCTGTGCGTGCCCGCACGCGCCGCCGCGAGTGGACGGATGCCCGACCAGGCCGAGATCACATCGTCCGACGTGAGCTTGGCGAACGGGAAACGCGCGTTGACGGTGCGCAGCAGGTACTGCACCTCCTGCTCGGTGGCGCGAATTTCGTCCGGGCCACGACGCGCTGGTCGTTCGGTTGTTCCGACGATGGTGTGTGCGCCCGCTGGCAGCACGAACATCACGCGTCCGTCGATCGGCGACACGAGAGTCACGGCATCGTTGTTGCCAAGACGCTGACGCGGCACAGCAATGTGCGCGCCGGCCGACCCGAGAATCTGATGTCCGGTCGGCGCACCGGTGAGCGACGCCGTCGCCTCACTCCAGGGGCCCGTGGCGTTCACGACCACGCGCGCCGATACGGTAAACGCATCGCCCGTGAGACGATCCTCCACGGCCACACCAGTGAGTCGCTTCCCATCGGCGCCGCTGCGAACGCCGCCCACCACGGACACGTGATTGGCGACCACGGCGCCTGCCTCGCGTGCGGAGAGCGCACTGGCCAGCGTGAGCCGTGTGTCATCCGTGGCGGCATCCCAGTAGCGCGCGCCACCCAGCAGACCGTTCGGGTCGAGCGCGGGCTCCCGGGCAAGCACGCCGGCCGGCCGCAACCCCTCATGTCGCTGCACGTTGCGGAACAACGCCAGCGCATCGTACAGCGTGAGCCCAGCGCGAACCTTCCAGAGCGGCACGCGCGATCCCTCGTACACGGGCCACGTGAAGGAGAGCGGCCGGACGAGATGAGGGGCCACGTCCAACAGCACGCGCCGTTCTCGGCTGGACTCGAACACGAGCGCGAAGTGTCCGTGTTCCAGATAACGCACCCCGCCGTGCACCAATCGTGAGGATCGACTCGACGTACCACTCGCAAAGTCGTCGCGTTCCAGCATGGCGGTGCGGAGGCCCGCCAGTGCCGCTTCGCGCGCCACCCCAGCGCCGGTGATGCCGCCGCCCACGATCACGAGGTCAAACGGTTCGTTGGATAGCGCCAGGAGCGCGGACCTTCGGCCGCTTACGGCGACCGGTCCGCGCACATCGCCAAGCTCGGCCGCGACCCCGGCGGGAGCGCGGAACGCGTGGGTGGGCGTTTCGTGGGGTGGCGATGGAATGCTGGCGTCAGACATCGTCGCAGAAATGACGATCGGGCGGCGCCGGCGCCAGTGGGTACCGCGCATTACGTGACGGCCGTGACGCGATTCGGGGGGCACGTTACCTTGCACCATGCCTTCATTCGGACACGGACGCCGCGTCGCGATCATTGCCGGCGTTCGGACCCCCTTCGCACGATCGGGGACCGCGCTCAAGGACTACACCGCCATCGAGCTGGGTCGTCTCGCGGTGGCCGAGCTGGTGCAACGCACGAACCTTGATGGGTCGCTCGTGGACCTCCTGGTCTTCGGCACCGTTGTGCAGTCGGTGGTCGCGCCGAACATCGCACGCGAAGTCGCGCTGCTTCCCCATTTCCCAAAGACGCTGCAAGCCTACACGGTGGGTCGGGCCTGTGCATCGGCGAATCAGGCCATCACCGACGCAGCGGATCAGATCGCGCTGGGGCACGCCGAGATCGCCATCGCCGGGGGTGCGGAGTCGCTGACGCAGGTGCCCATCCTGCATTCTCGACGTATGAGTGATCTGCTCGTGGCCCTGTCCAAGGCCAAGTCGCTGTCGCAACGGCTGTCGCTGGTTGCCTCGCTGCGGCCGCGGGATCTCGTGCCTATCACGCCGGCCATCGCGGAACCCAGCACCGGCGAGTCCATGGGACAGTCGGCAGACAAAATGGCGAAGCTCAACGGCATCAGCCGCGAGGCCCAGGATCGATTCGCGCTCTCCTCGCATCTGAAGGCCGCCGCCGGAACCGTCGATGGTCGGCTGGTTGCGGAGATTGCCCCGGTGCTGGAGTCGCCGGGGTTCGAACGCATGCTGGCCAGCGACAATGGCATCCGGTCTGACTCCACATACGAGCAGTTGGCCGCGCTCAAGCCGGTCTTCGATCGCATGTACGGCAGCGTCACCGCCGGGAATGCCTCGCCGCTGACCGATGGCGGCTCTGCGGTGCTGCTGATGTCCGAAGATCGCGCCCGAGCATTGGGGTATACGCCCCTCGCGTTCATCCGATCGTACGCGTACGCGGCGGTCGACCCCGCCGAGCAATTGCTGCAGGCGCCGGTGCTGGCGGTGCCCGTTGCGCTGCAGCGCGCAGGGTTGACGCTTGCCGAGATCGACCTGGTGGAGATGCATGAAGCGTTCGCGGCGCAGGTACTGAGCAATGTGCAGGGGTTGGCGTCCGCTGCGTGGGCAGCGCGCGCTGGATTCGGTCAGGCCACCGGCGAGATCGACCCCGCGCGCTTGAACGTCATGGGTGGCTCGCTCTCCATCGGCCATCCGTTTGGCGCCACCGGCGGCCGGGTGGTCACCACGCTGTGCAATGAGTTGGCGCGACGGGGCGGGCAGTTCGGATTGCTGACGGTGTGCGCCGCCGGCGGGATGGGACACGCGATGATTGTGGAGCGCGCATGAGCCACGCGGCGCTCGCTGGTGAACCGGTACTGCGCGACGATGTGGTGGGGATCACCCTGCACATCGTCGGGGACGTCGCCGTCATCACGTATGATCAACCAGGGTCCGCGGTCAATACACTCAACACACGCGTGGGTCCCGTCTTCGAACGGGTGTTCGACTGCATCGATGCCAACGCCGAGGTGTGTGCCGCCGTGCTGCAGAGCGGCAAGGTCGACACGTGGATTGCTGGTGCCGATATCGATGAGCTGGCGGGACTCACGAACGCGTCACAGGGCGAGGCACTCTCGCGAGATGGGCAGCGCCTGCTGGCCCGCTTGGCCACGTTGCGCACGCCAGTAGTCGCCGCCATTCACGGCGCTGCGCTTGGCGGCGGGCTGGAAGTCGCGCTCGCCTGTCGGCACCGCATCGCGACCGAACACCCCAAGACAGTCCTGGCGCTGCCCGAAGTGCAGCTCGGATTGATTCCGGGTGCTGGTGGCACGCAGCGACTGCCGCGGGTGGTGGGATTGCAGGCGGCGCTGGACATGATTCTCACGGGCAAGAACATTCGCGCGAAAAAAGCGCTGCAGATCGGGCTGGTGCATGAATTGGTGCATCCGTCCATCCTGCTTGACGTTGCGATCAGTCGTGCCCGTCAGCTTGGACGCGGGGAGCCATTCACTCCACGGAAACGCGCGCAAAGCGCGAGCGCGTTCTTGCTGGAGGAGAACGTTATCGGACGCACGATCGTGTTCAAGCAGGCTAAGGACACCGTACTCAAGAAGACCAAGGGTCGCTATCCGGCACCGCTCGCTGCCATCGACGCAATCCAGCGTGGCTACAGCGACGGAATCGCGGCGGGGTTTGAACACGAGGCCCGTCACTTCGGTGCATTGGCGGTGAGCGAGGTGTCACGGCAGCTCGTGTATTTGTTCTTCGCGACCACGGCGCTCAAGAAAGACGACGGCGTCGTTGAGAGCGAGCACGCCGTCAGTTCGTCGACACACGAGAGCACCAATGCGCCGCAGCCGGTGCGAAAGCTGGGGGTGCTCGGCGCGGGCTTCATGGGCGCCGGCATCGCGGCGATCGCGGTGCAACAGGGCGCGATGGTGCGGCTCAAGGATGCCTCACTCGACCGTGTCGCGAGCGGATGGCGCGCCGTGCGCGATGTGCTGCGCGAGCGGTACAAACGCAAACAGATCACGCGCCTGCAGTTCGCTGACACGCTGTCGTTGCTCGGAGGGACAACAGACTACAGCGGGTTCGCCAACGCTGACCTGGTGATCGAGGCGGTCTTCGAGGACGTGGCCGTGAAGCACCAGGTGCTACGCGAGGTGGAGCGCGCAGCGCCGCACGCGATCTTCGCCTCGAACACCAGCACCATCCCGATTCGTGACATCGCGACAGCGTCGACAGATCCGACGCGCGTGGTCGGCATGCACTTCTTCTCGCCAGTCCACAAGATGCCGCTGCTGGAAGTGATTGTCACCCCGCAAACAAGCGCGGACACCACGCGAACGGTGGTGTCGTACGGGCGGGCGCTGGGCAAGACGGTCATTGTGGTGCGCGACGGTCCAGGCTTCTACGTGAATCGCATTCTGGCGCCGTACCTCAACGAAAGTGGCAGGCTGCTCGACGACGGCGCGCGCATCGAGGAGGTCGATGCGGCGCTGTCGCGCTTCGGCTTCCCGGTGGGGCCCATCACGTTGTTGGACGAGGTCGGTCTCGATATCGCCGGAAAGTCGGGACCGATCATGGCTGCCGCTTTCGGCGCGCGAATGCAACCGTCGATTACGCTGCAGCGTGTGATCGAGAGCGGCCGAATCGGACGCAAGGCGCGTCACGGGTTCTATCGCTACAGCGTCGAGGGCAAGCGGATGGGCGTGGACGAAGCGGTCTACGCGCTGACCCCGGCGGGCGCAACGCGGCAAGCATTCACTGACGAAGAGATTTGTGCGCGCGCCATCCTGCCTCTGCTCAACGAAGCGGTGCGCTGTCTGGAAGACGGGATCGTCCGCAGCGCGCGAGACGGCGATATCGGTGCCGTCTTTGGCATCGGGTTCCCCCCGTTTCTGGGCGGACCGTTCCGTTACCTCGATGCCTTGGGTGTGCCCGAGGCGGTGCGCAAGCTCGACGAGTTGAACGTGCGGTTCCCAGGGCGCTATGAAGCGGCAGCCCTCCTGCGCGCCATGGCCAAGTCGGGCGCGCGTTTTCATCCCGTATCCGGTTCGCCGGCCTGACCGAGACCATCATGTCCGATACCGCAGCTGCATTGCATCCCCGCATCCTTGAACTGCTGGCTGAACTGGAGCGCTCGCGAGTTGAGCTCCACAGCACCGTGCGCTCGCTCTCTCCCGAGCAGCGCGATGCGGCACCGGTGGGTGAAGAGTGGTCCGTCGCGCAGATTCTGGAACACCTGGCGATCGTCGAAGATGGGGTTGGCCGCCTCGTCAGCCGGTTCAAGAAGGCGGCGCAGGAGGCAGGTGCCTTTGAGCACGACACCAGTTCCGTGCTCGGTGGGCTCGACCGTTTCGATGTCTCCAACCCGTCGCGCCGAATCGAAGCGCCGCCGGCGGTGCTGCCGGTGAACGGCCTCACCACCGCCGAGGCACTCGACAAGCTGGAGGCCGTACGTGAACGGTTCGTCTCGGCACTCAAGCAGGCGTCGGGACTCGCGATTGGTACGCAGTCGCACCTGCATCCCGCCTTGGGGCAGTTGGACGGGTATCAGTGGGTCCTGATGCTCGCCCAGCACGAGCGGAGACATGTCGCGCAGATTCGGCGCATCGTTGCCGGCTGATCCGTCGCGCCGGATCCGCCGGCAACGCCTATATTCACATTGCGTTCGTCGCTCTGTAGCCCCCGGCACACAGTCCTCGGCGTCGGCGACTTGGCTGACGCTCCTTTTCGGCACTGGCTGCTCCGCCGCCGTGCACGCTTAACCAGCAACATATGTTTCGCACTTCTTTGTTTTATCTGTCGCGCCAGCAGGTCGTCTTCAATTTCATCCGCAATGTCGGCTTCGCCCGCAAGATGGCGTCGCGGTTCGTGGCGGGTGAAACCATCGCCACGGCCCTCGACGCGGTTGCGGCGCTCAACGCCAAGGGCATCAGTGCGTCGCTCGATCTGCTCGGCGAGAGTGTGGCCAACGAGGCTGAAGCCCGTGAGACCGGTAAGCAGTACCTCGAAATCCTCGATCAGATCGCGAAACGCAAGTTGAACGCGAATGTGTCGGTCAAGCTCACCGCGCTCGGGCAGGACATTTCGGACACGCTTGGTCTGGAAGTGGTGCGCCAGGTACTGGAGCGCGCGAAACAATACCAGTCGTTCGTGCGGCTCGACATGGAGTCGAGCGCGTACACCGATCGTACGCTCGATACGTTCGAGCACCAGCTGTATCCCGACTTCCGGGAGAACGTGGGTGTCGTGTTGCAAAGCTCGCTGCGTCGCACCCTCGACGATGTCGAGCGCGCCAATCGATTGCAGTGCCGCGTTCGCATCTGCAAGGGAGCGTATCTGGAACCCGCGACGGTGGCATTCCCCGAGAAGGCAGACGTGGACAGAAATTACGTCGCCGCCATGCATCGCCTCATGGAGCATGGAAATTATCCCGGCATTGCCACGCACGACGAAGTGATCATCGCTGAAGCCAAGCGGTTCGCCAAGGAGCGCAACATCGCCAATGACCGGTTCGAATTTCAGATGCTGTACGGCGTGCGCCGCGACCTGCAGGAGCAGCTGGTGCGTGACGGCTACCGCATTCGGGTGTACGTGCCGTTCGGCACGCAGTGGTATCCGTATCTCATGCGTCGGCTCGCCGAACGTCCCGCCAACATGGCGTTCATGACGATCAACATTGTGAAGGAAATGTTCAGCGGCGGCTCCACGTCTTCCTCCAACAACACGCGCACAGATTCGCGCAACGGGGCGCACTGAGCGCGCACGCGGGGCAGCACCTGCCGGCTGATCCGTCCAAAGGTGATGAACGCACGCTCGGGGGCTACATGGCCGTGCACGCGCGTCCGGCTGCCTTCGAAGGCGTCGACGGATCGTCCTATTCGGCCGATATCCTGACTGACACGACGGGAGACGCGGCGGCGCCGTGGGGTGCGTACCTGCTCTTCGTGCGCTGGGGACGAGGCGAGCCCGAGGTGCAGGGGCATCTCGAAACCGGATTCCTGATCACCGGTCACAGTGAGCCAACCGTGCGGCACCAACTGGGCGCCATGCAGTTGGCGACCGTCAAGGCCACCCTCGATGGGCTCATCCGCGGAAACGAACGATTCGGGTTGCCTTCCGAGTGACGGACACCGAACGCCGCGAGTGCGATGGTGTGGTCATGCGGGGCACCGGCGGGGTGTATCACGTGCGCGCAGATGACGGCAATGCCTTCGACGTCTCCCTGCGCGGGCGTCTCAAGCACGACAGCGGACGCGACGGCAAGCGCGATCCGGAACGAGAAACCATGCGACGCGTCGGGCGCCTGGACGGTGCGGAGCGGCCGCTGAAGCTTGCCGTGGGGGATCGGGTCACCATTTCCAGAGACGATACCGCATCGTCGTGGGCAATCGACGCGATCCACCCGCGACGCAGCAAGCTCGCCCGGCGCGCGCCCGGTGGTGCGCGAGGCGAGCGAGTGGTGGTGGCCAACCTCGATCAGGTGCTGGTGGTTTTCGCGGCGGCACGCCCCGAGCCACACCCACGCATGCTCGATCGATTTCTCGTGATCGCGGAGGCGAATGGCCTCGCCGCCCGCGTGGTGATCAACAAGAGCGAACTCGTGCCAGAGCGCGACATCAACGCCCGTTTTCGTGAACATGCCGACGCGGGCTATCCGGTGCATCTCACCAGTGTGGTCGCGGGAACCGGGCTCGAGGCGCTCCGCGATGAGATCGGTGGGCGCACCTCGGCGCTCACCGGCCCCTCCGGTGTGGGGAAGTCCTCGCTCATGAATACGCTGTTCCCAGGCCTGAACCTGCGAACCGCTGAGATCAGCGAAAGCGTCAACAAAGGGCGGCACACCACGGTGGGCGCCGTCATGCATGCGCTGCCCGGCGGTGGGTTCGTGGCCGATACGCCTGGACTGCGCGAAGTTGGGCTCTGGGGCATCGAGGTCGAGGAGCTGGCGACCTGCTTTCCCGAAATGCGGCCGCTGCTGGGTGGCTGTCGATTCGCCGATTGCACGCATCTGGTGGAGCCGGGCTGCGCCATTCGGGACGCGATCAGGGCCGGCGGGATCAGCCATGGGCGCTACGAGAGTTTCGTCAAACTGCGTGAAGAGCTTTCCTCGGCATCGCAAAACGCGTGGTAGTCTGGTTTTGAATGGCAAGCTCTGCCGTGTGCATCTGCGCGAGGGCGGCCGGCGTAGAGGAGACAGACCTCTATGTCCCGCATGCCTCTCGCCCCCGTCATGTTTCTCCGATTCGGCCTGTTCCCGGGTCAGGATGGAGACTACAATCCTCGCCGACAGACGTTGGGCGGTCACTCGCGCCCTGACTGGCCTCCTCTTGCGATCGTGACTACGCCTCCTGCCGCCGCTGAAGAAGACCTCGCGCTCGTTGCCGCCATGGCACGGGGGGAGGAGTCGGCTGCCGCTCGGCTGTACGACCGCCACAGCGCGGTCATGTACGGGTTGGCGCTTCGACTCGTCGGCGAAGCCGCCGATGCGGACGAAGTACTCATGGACGCCTTCGCGCAGGCGTGGCGCGACGCAGTGCGCTACGACACGTCGCGTGGTTCCGTGGTGGGTTGGCTCACCACCATTGCCCGGTCACGTGCATTGGATCTGATCCGTGCGCGTGGACGGCGAGTCAAAATGACGGAATCTGCGGCCACCCAACTGGACGAACCGGCGGCCATGGGCGAGGGCTTTCGACGCCCTGACCAGTCGGTAGACGAATCAGATCGTGCCACGGCTGTGAACACCGCGCTGCATGTGCTACCGGAGGCGCAACGACGCGCCATCGAGCTCGCGTTTTTCGAAGGGCTGACGCACCCCGAGGTCGCTGAGCGACTTCGTGAACCGCTTGGCACCGTGAAGACACGGATCCGACTTGGCATGCAGAAGTTGCGTGACTTGTTGGCGGGTATTGCCCCGGAGGACGCGTCATGAAGCCGATGTCACTCGATGAATTGCGCGAGCTTGCGCCGGCGTATGTCATTGGTACGCTGACGGCCGAGGAGCTTGCCCAATTCGAGCAGGCCATGACCAGCCGCGCTATCGCTGAAGCGATGGCTCCGGAGATCGCGGCGCATCGGGCCGCGGCGGAGTATCTGGCCACAATGCACGCGGTCCAGCCGCCCCCCGAGCTGAAGCAGCGAGTGTTGGCGCGTCTGTCCGCCACGCCGCGCTCGCCCGCGACAACGCCTGCGAGCTCGGCATCCGCAACCAGTCCAACACCTCCGCGCGCGGTGCACATGACGCCGCAGCAGATCATCCGTCGTGGCAGCCGCGCACCGTGGTTCGGCATGGGCGCTCTCGGCTTCGCCTTGGCGGCGTCCCTCGTGTTCGCGCTTGACCTCTCGCGGCAAGTGCGCTCGCTCACCAACGATGTCAGCATCAAGGACGCGCTGCTCAAGGCGAGTCAGAATCGCCTGGCCAGCCGCGATGAGACGGTGCGCATTCTGACCGACGCGGGGAGCAGCCTCGTGCTGGTGCGTCTGGCGGTCAACGCGTCGGAAGGGCCGGACATGCAGCTGTTCTGGAACGTGCGTAACGGTACCGCCGTCTTGCACGCTTCCAACTTCAAACAGGTCGCGGCCAATCGCACCTACTGCTTGTGGATGATTCGGGATGGAAAGCCGGTCGCTGTCAAACTTTTTAATCCTGACCCTGACGGACACCGGCTGATCAATGGCATTGAGTTGCCTAACAACGTCGCCGGGATTGCGGCGTTCGCGGTGACCGAAGAACCAGCAGAAGGCTCACCCCAGCCAACGATGACACCGTTCCTCGTAGGCACCGTCGCGCCGAAATAGTCGGCGCGACGAACTGGTCAGCGACTCTATCGGCGCCGAGTCCTACTTGGCGCGTAGCGTCCCCAGCCCCCCGTCGACACCGTAGCACTGTCCGGTCACCCAGCTGGCCTGCGGACCGAGCAACCAGGCCATCAGGTTGGCCACATCCTCTGGCTCCCCGAGGCGTCCCAGCGCATGCATGGCGCGCGATGCCTCCGAGGCAGGCGCTGACGCGGTGATGCGTGCGGTGAGCGGCGTACGGACGAGGCCCGGTGCCACCGCATTCACACGCAACCCGCGTGAGGCATAGGTCGCCGCTGCGGACAACACCAATCCGAGTACGCCAGCTTTGGCTGCGGCAATCGCTTCATGATTGGCCAAGCCCACGCGCGCGGCGGCAGAACTGCATAGCACAATGCTGCCGCCGTCCGTCATGACGCGGGCCGCAGATCGTACCGTGGCGAACGCTGTCGTCAGGTTCGCGGCGATGGTGGCCTGAAACTCCTCGGCCTTGGTCAGGTGCGCCGGCTTGAGCATCAGCGAACCCACGCAGTTGGCCACGCCATCCAGGCGCCCGGCTGCGTCACGCGCCCAATCGGTCACCCGGTCCACGTCAGCAAAGTCGCTGGCATCAACGACGGTGTACTGGGCACCCAATTCGGCGGCAAGCACGGCCAGCGGCTCCTCGCGACGGCCCGCGAGAAACAGTGTGGCGCCCGTAGTCGCGAGCGTCCGTGCCAGCGCTGAGCCGATGCCGCCGGCAGCGCCGAGCAGCAGATATGTGCGAGGAGCAGTTGTTGAACTCATGCCCTCGAAATGCCCCCGGCCGAGCCGGAGTTCCCGACGGACTCAGGGCGACAATCGCGACCGCACCCAGACGCCGGCAGTCCGCTGGAACGCGATGCGATCATGCAACCGGCTGCCGCGACCTTGCCAGAACTCGATCTGTTCCGGCACCACACGAAACCCTCCCCAGTGATCGGGCAGCGGAACCTCGCCGTCCGCAAACCGTGCCTCGTTCTCGGCCATCGCGGCCTCGAGCGACTCGCGCGAGGGAATCACGCTGCTCTGGTGCGACGTCCACGCGCCAATGCGACTCCCCAGCGGTCGGGACCTGAAATACTCGGCGGACTCCGCGCGGGAGACGCGCTGCACCGCGCCCGCGATGCGAACCTGTCGCTCGAGCTCCGGCCAGAAGAAGCACAACGATGCGGCGGGATTGTCCGCCAACTCCTGCCCTTTTCGACTGCGATAGTCGGTATAGAACACGAACCCACGCGCATCGGCCCCCTTGAGCAGCACGATACGCGCCGACGGGTACGCATCCGGTGTGGCCGTAGCCAGACACATCGCATTCGGCTCGACCACCTCGGCGTGAATGGCCTGGTCAAACCAACGGCTGAATTGCTCGATCGGATCGGCCGCGACATCGGCTTCCGCGAGGGATGCCAGACGGTAATCGGTGCGGATATCGGCGATGGACATTACGAGAGGTGTTGGAAGCCGCGCACGCGCTACACGGCAATCAGCGGTAACGCCGCGCGCGGATAGTGCTCTGGCACGCCATCCAGCAAGTCGCCGCTCATGGCCTCGCCATCGGGTGTTTCGAGCACGAAGCCCGCGTCCTCAATCATGCGCAGATCGTCGCGCGCGGTCTGCCCCTGCGTGGTGAGGTAGTCTCCCACAAAAATCGAGTTCGCCGGGTACAGGCCCATCACCTGCATGCTGCGCAGGTGCACTTCGCGTCCACCACTCACGCGGATCTCCTGCGTTGGAAGCAGCAAGCGGTACAACACGAGTATGCGGAGGCACCGTCGCGGGTCGAGCGAATTCGTGCCCGCGAAACTCGTGCCCGGCACCGGGATCAGGAAGTTCACCGGCACGCTCTTCACATCGAGTTCCCGGAGCGACAGCGCCAGATCAATCACGTCATCGTCGCTCTCGCCCATGCCGAGAATGCCACCGCTGCAGGTCTTCATGCCGGCGTCCTTCACTGCCTGCACGGTACCGACACGATCCTCGAAGGTATGCGTGCTCACCACTTCCGGGGTGAAGTTGGACGAGGTGTTGAGATTGTGGTTGATCGTCTCCACGCCGGCGGCCTTGAGCCGACGGACCTGCTCCGCATTCAACAGCCCCAGGCACGCGCAGATTTTCAGGTCGTGCTTGGCGCGCACCGCCCGGACCGCGTCCAGTACCTTGCCGAACACGGTCTCGCCCGGCGCGCGCCCGGAAATCACCATGCACAGCGTTCCCGCCTTGAGCAGCGCCGCGCGATCGGCCGCTTCCATGATGCGATCCTGCGCGAGCATGGGATATTTCTCGATCTCCGCCGTCGAGATGCTGGATTGCGAGCAGTAGTTGCAGTCTTCCGGACACAGTCCGCTCTGCGCGTTGAGCAGAAAGTGCAGGCGGACGCGGTTGCCCCAAGTCGCTCGGCGTACGCGGTACGCGGCCGCGAGTTGATCGAGCAGCTCCGAATCGGGAGCGTTCAACACCGCGTGTGCTTCCTCGCGTGTGAGGAGATCGCCAGCGAGCGCGCGATCGGCCATGCGCTGCCAGTCGTGCGGAACCATCACGTCAGCGTTGTGGGCTGCTTCCAGCGCCGTTTCGAGAGCCGTCATCGTCAATGCGTCAGTCAAGGAAGAGAGTCCCGGGCACGGTCGGTGCCGGTGGGTCCTGCATCAGGATGGCGTCGAGGCCACCACCGGCGGCGGCCGCCGCGAGCGCGTCGAGATCGGTAGTGTCGTCCACCCAGGGAAACCGGAATACGGCGTGTCCGGGCAGCAACGCGACCAGCGCATCATAATTGGTTGCCTCCGCCACGCTGGCATCCGGCGACGTGTGCGAGGTCAGTACGATGGCGCGTACGCGTACACCGTCGGCCTCCGCTGCACGCACCGTCAGCAAAACGTGATTCAACACGCCGAGTCGGTTGCCCGCAACGATCACCAGCTCGCAGCGCCAGTGATCGAAGAGCGTCAGGTAGGACATCGTCAAGGTGATGGGCACGAGCAGTCCGCCCGCGCCCTCCACGAGCACGACGTCCCGATGCGCGGACACTTCGGCGAACGCGGCATCCAGCGCGGTCGGATCGATCGTGACGCCGGCGCGTTGCGCGGCGACCATGGGGGCCAGCGGCTCCTCAAGGACGTACGGTCGCACCAACCGCAATGGCAGATCGCTCTGCGCGGCGGCCAGGAGCAGTTCCGCATCGGATCGCATGGCACCGGAGGCGGTCAGGAGAGGATCAATGCCGCTCTCCAGAGGCTTCATGGTGCCGACACGGAGTCCCAGCTGCACGGCGCGAGCCGCCAGTGCGCAGGCGACCACCGTCTTGCCCACGCCGGTGTCTGTGCCGGTGATCCCGAGCCGCAACAGCGTCGCGTCAGTCATCGATCGGGCCTCCGGTGCCGGAGGAGGGCACCCGTTCGCCTGCGAGAAATCGCTGCAACAGCTGGTACACACGATCAAGCTCGTCGTCGCTCGTACAATATGGCGGCAAGCAATAGACCACGTTACCCAGTGGCCGCAGCAGGACGCCCTCGCCAATGGCGAACGCGGAGAGCTCGCGGCCGATTTCGCTCAGGTAGCCGGGCGCTGCCTCGAGTTCCACCGCCGCGATCGTTCCGAGTTGCCGCACCGATCGCACGCCGCGCTCGCCCCGAAGATCAGCAAGTTGACGCGCATGCGCGACTTCGATGCGAACGCGATGGTCTTCGCTCGACTCATTGAATAGCGTCAGTGACGCCAGCGCCGCCGCGCACGCGATCGGGTTGGCCGTGAACGAATGCCCATGGAAGAACGTCTTCGTGCGGTCCGTATCGAGAAACGCGTCGAAGATCGTCTCCGTCGCGGCGGTCGCCCCCAATGGCAGCGTGCCGCCGGTCAATCCCTTCGACATGCACAGCAGGTCGGGCGAGACATCCGCTCGCTCGCAGGCGAACAGAGGACCCGTGCGGCCAAACCCCGTCATGACCTCGTCGGCAATCAGGTGCACACCGGCCGATGCAGTCCGTTTCCGAATCTGCTGCAGCACGCGTTCGTCCCATACCCGCATGCCGCCAGCCCCCAGCACCAGCGGCTCCACGATGACCGCGGCCAGTTCGTGCCCGCGTGCGTCGATCAGCGCGTCCAACGCGCGTAACGTGTCCGCTTCCGACGGATCAGGCAGGCGAGCGACCTCGAACAACAACGGCTCGTACATCTGCGTGAACAGACCGCGAGCTCCTGCGGCCATCGCGCCGAAGGTATCCCCATGATATGCGTGTTCAAGCGCCGCGATCAGGCGTTTAGGCTGACCTCGATTGGCAAACGATTGCAACGAGAGTTTGATCGCCACTTCCACAGCGGTCGAACCGTTGTCCGAGTAAAAAATGCGAGACAATCCTCTCGGCAGCCGGGACACAAGCGCGGCGGCCAGCAATGCCGCAGGCTCATGCGTGAAGCCGGCAAAGATCACCTGGTCCAGCGTCCTCGCTTGCGCGGCGATTGCGTCGATGATTTGCGCATGGCAATGCCCGTGCGTGGTCACCCACCATGACGAAATCGCGTCCAGAATCGGGCGACCATCGGCGTCGTAGAGCCAGGCGCCGGACGCTCGCGCAATCGGCACAGGCAAAGGGGCGTGCTGATGCTGCGTGTATGGATGCCACACGTGCGCTGCGTCCTGCATCAGCGTGACCTGCGCCGCGGCGAGCGACTCCTCGAGATCGCCCTCCTCCCGCATGTCGCCCGGTAAGTCGTCCGGCGAATCGTCTGGCAAATCGTCTGGCAAATTGTTCGACGGTTCGACCGGCACGCCTTGGCGCGCGTCGTCGCTCATGCCCTGTCCTGAATTGCGAATACTGGTACGCCACGGAGTACGTCCAGCAGATTCGCCGCCAACGCGTCCACCAGGCTCGGCGGATGCAGCGCCGACACGGAGATTCGAAGCCGGGACGTGCCGGGCGCCACGGTGGGCGGTCGAACGCCCCCGACCAGAAAACCCCGCCGTCGCAGCTCCGCGACCGTTGCCATGGTGCGGGTGGGGTCACCGACCACGATCGGGATGATGTGGCCGTCGGCCATGCCAGCAATGGGTCGTCCACCGGCACTGAGCCGATCGCGTAGATGGCGCGCCCGATCACGCACCGCCTCTCGACGCCACGGCTCCACGAGCGACAAACGCAGCGCTTCCAGTGTTGCCGCCGCGAGTGCCGGCGGCGAACCCGTGGTGAAGATGAACGAGCGAGCCCTGCTCACCAGAAAGTCGATCAACACGCGAGATCCACAGACAAACGCTCCGGACGTGCCCAGCGCTTTGCCGAGGGTCCCCACCACTACGTCGATCTGCCCAGTCACACCACAGTCCGCGATCGAGCCGCGACCATCCTCACCCAGAACTCCGGTGCCGTGCGCATCGTCCACGTAGGTCCACGCACCGAATTCACGGGCGAGCGGCACCAGCGCATCCAACGGGAAGCGATCACCGTCCATCGAAAACAACCCTTCGACCACGATCAGTGCGCGGCGGAACAGCCCCTGGTCGGCCTCGAGCGCGGCGCGCAATGCATCGAGGTCAGCATGCGGAAAGATCCGCAGCGTCGCCTTGGCCAGTCGGCATCCATCCACCAGCGACGCGTGATTGAGTGCATCGGAGTAGATGACGTCATCTTCACCCACCAGCGCGGGGATGACCCCGACGTTGACCATGTACCCGGATGGGAAGAGCAGTGCCGCCTCGCACTCCTTGAACCGGGCCAGTTCACGCTCGAGCGTGTCGTGAACCGGATGGTTGCCCGAGATCAGTCGCGCCGCGCCCGCGCCCGTACCCTCGGCCTGAAGCACGGCACTGGCTGCACGCGCCACGCGCGGCTCTGCTGCCAAGCCCAGGTAGTCGTTGGAGGCAAAGTCGGCGATACGCTCGCCGTTGAGTTGCACCGTGCCGGCGCGCCGCTCCTGCACGGCACGGAGGGTGCGACGCAATCCAGCGTTCTGGAGCGCCGACAGTTCTTCGTCAAGAATCTCCGACATCGGGCGAAGCGCGTGGCTGGCGGTGCGCGAGGTCATGGCACCGCCACCGTCAGTCCTGCCGGAGCCGCGAGTACGGAACACATCACGGTGTTTCGTCGCGCGCAACGGCCTTGACGCGAGTGGTTCGACCGTCGCCGAGGTGCAGCGTCATCATCACCGTGTCGCCTTTCACCACGGATCGCGCGAGATCGATGAGCATGATGTGCACGCCGCCGGGTTGCATGGTCAGCGTGGCGCGAGGCGCAATCGCCAACGAATCGAGGTGCTGCATGCGGGAAACCCCGCTTGAATCCGACGATTCATGCAGTTCCGCCACGCGGGCATCTGAACTCCCAACGCCAAGAATCTGCACCGTGGTGCTGTCATGATTCTCCAGCGTCAGGTACATCGCGGCCGACGCGGTCACGTTCGTGGCTCGCACCCACGCATCCTTGACCTCGAGTGGCCGCTGACCGTCGGTGTCGTTCGACTTGGCGCACGCCGACAGCGCTACGGCAAGAATGAGTAGTGGAGTCAGGCCCTGCGCCGAGGCCGTGGTGCGAAATGAGCGGGTCATCTAGAGAAGGTGCTGGAGGTCGGCGAGTAGGGTGTCCCACCCACTGCCAAAGGCGTAGAGCGCGACCAATCGACCGCGACCGTCCACGAGAAAAACCTGCGAGGAATGACTGACCATATAGCCCGCTGCGCTGGTCGAAGGCTCCTTGATCGCCGCGGCACTGAACGCGCCCAATGCCTGCGCGGTAATGAGGGAATCGCCAGACAACCCGACGAACGTTGAGTCGAACTGCTTGGCATATCGATCCGCGATATCGGGAGTGTCGCGTTCGGGATCGACGCTCACGAAGACAAAGCGCACCTTCGCGGCGTCCGTGCCCAGCCGGCTTTTCACCCGTTGCCAGTCCGCGAGCTTCATCGGACAGATGTCCGGGCAATGGGTGTAGCCGAAGAACACCACCGTAAGCTGGCCGTTGGCGGATGCCAACAGGAATGGCGACCCATCGGCGCGCGTGAAGCGCAACGCAGGGAGCTCGCGAGGCGGCAAGACCGCGACGCCGCGAAGCGCGCCGTCGGGGCTGCAGCCCGACACGGCAACGCACCCGGCCAACAGGCCCACGATCAGCGCCGCGCTGCGCCTGGTGAGCCGCTCACGGACGTGATGCGGAAACCCGTCCACCAGTCGCTGCCGATCCGTCGTGCATTTCATCCGTCAAATATGCCCGCGCCCTGCGGTGGCGTGCAGGGCCGCGTGGCCGTTGATTTCTCGATGATGGTGAACCCAAGCCGCCCCTCTCCGTCTCTCGCGTCCCCGCAGGCGCCGTCAGCAACTGCCCCGCGTCGGCAGTGGCTTCTTCCTCTCGGGTTGGCCGTGTTGGCCGTCGCAGCGGCGCATCTGCTCGACCACGGCGCATGGAGCAGCTTGCGTGATCCGCGTGTCTATGATCGCGACTGGGGGCGGCTGCTCCGTTCCGTCGGCTATCTGCCCACGTGGCTCATTGTCGCCATCGGTATCTGGACACACGAACGGCCGGCGCCAGGCTGGGGATGGCGTGGTGGGTTCATCCTGCTCACGCCGGCACTTGGCGGTGCACTGGCAGAAGTGCTCAAGTTGTGCATTCGTCGACTGCGCCCGGATGCGGATGCATTCGGCTACGCGTTTCGCGACTGGAGCGACCGCCCCTTCTCCACTGGCGGACTGGGAATGCCCAGTAGCCATACCCTCGTGGCCTTTGCTGGCGCTGCGGCGATGGCGAGGGTCTTTCCTCGCGCGAGATGGCTCTGGTTTCTTCTGGCGGGCGGTTGCGGCCTCACTCGTGTGATGGCCAACGCCCATTTCTTGAGCGACGTTGTCGCCGCCGCGGCTCTCGGCTGGCTGGTCAGCGACGCGCTATCACGCTGGATGCTGGGGCGGGAGCATCGTCAGGCCTGAGGCGAATACAGCGCGGCCCCGGCGCGCTCGAGGCGAACGTCGGGGCCGATGCTGCAGAGGCGGCGACTTATCGCCAGCCGTTTACGGATACTGCTTCTTCAACTCGGCGACCGTCCATTGAGTCTTGCGCGCCTTGGTCGCGGTCCGAACCGCGGCAACCTGCGGGGCCGTCACCGCCGGAGCCTTGTTGCCGAACTGCGAGCGAATGTAGGTGACCACATTGGCGATTTCCTGGTCGTTGAACGTCGTGCCCCACGGCATCATCATCTGGTTGTATTTTGTGCCCTTGACCGTGATCTCGCCCTGCATGCCATGCAAGACGATAGCGATGGGAATCTCCGGCTTGCCGGTCACCCACTCCGATCCTGCCAGCGGCGGGAACGCACCTGGCAGGCCGAGCCCAGTCGCCTGATGGCATGCCGTGCAGGTTGCGTACACTTCGAGGCCGGTCTTGGCCTTCTGGGCCTGCATCATCGACGGCACTGCGAGAAGACACGCGGCCGCGAGGCCGACGGAGAACAGACGCATGTACAGGCACTCCATGGAGAATTGGCAAGAAAATGACGGCGCCCTTGGGCTGCCGACGGGGATAGATTCGAATATAGTGACGACTGGTCGACGAATTGGAATCACCACGGTCGTCCCAATTCCGTTCGGCTTTCGATGGCGCTCTCGTTGGCGCTCTCGGTGGCGGTTTCGGTGGTCGCCCGCGATTGTCCGAAACATGAGAATTCTGTGCTACCTTGGCACCGTGGGCGGAGCAGTGACGCGTAAGCCGTTACTGACGCGGGTTCACCGTGCGGTTCGAACCGCGCGCTCTGGTTGCCGATGATCTTCGCGTCGATGGCTCGCTGGCTGCTGTACGTCGGCGCGGGACTCGTGGTCGGAAACTCGGCCCTGCGCTGGTCAGGCAACGGCGCGCGCGTCGCTCACTCGCGAATGCCGCTCGTAGCCTGGGGGGCCGTTCTCGCCGCCGTCGGAGCACTGTTGTTGGCACAGGCGCGTGACATGGAGCTCGAGCC
>JANNEV010000459.1:0-9092 GCA_031379145.1 Gemmatimonadaceae bacterium | reverse complement strand
CGGCAGCGACCTCACCGCCACCGTGATCGGCCGCGCGCTTCGAGCGGATCGCATTACTCTGTGGAAGGACGTGCCCGGGTTGATGACCACCGACCCGCGACTGGTACCCACGGCCCGGATCATTCCGCAGCTCAATGTGCGGGAGGCGGCCGAACTCGCGTACTATGGCGCAAAGGTCCTGCAACCGCGCGCGCTGATACCGCTGGCACGATTGCGGATTCCGGTGTTTGTGCGGCCGTTCGCCGACCCGGAGGCCGCAGGGACCGAGATTTCGATGCGTCGCACCCTCGCGCGCTATCCGGTCAAGGCGCTTTCCGTGATTCGGGGGCAAGCGCTCGTCACGGTGACGGGAAACGGAATGCTCGGAGTGCCGGGGATTTCGGCGCGCACCTTTGCGGCGTTGCATGCGGAGCAGATCAATGTGGCGATGATCTCGCAGGCATCGTCCGAACACTCCATCTGCCTGTGCGTGCCGGTCGAACGTGCCGAAGATGCGCGGATCGCGCTGGAGCGGGCGTTCGCGCTGGAGTTGGCGCGCCGCGAGCTCGAAGGCGTGGATGTTCGTCTGGGCATGGCGATGCTGGCCGTCGTCGGTCTTGGCATGGCGGGAACGCCGGGTATCGCGGCGCGCATGTTCCGTTCGCTGTCGGACGCCGCGGTGAATATCATCGCGATCGCGCAGGGATCCTCGGAGCTCAATATCTCCGTTGTCATCGCCGCCTCGGACGCCGAGCCCGCCGCGCGTGCGGTGCACGAGGAGTTTCAGATGGACAAGATCGGTGGCGGCGGACTGCGCGTGGCCGATCGACTCGATGTGGTGGTCCTGGGTTTCGGCCTGATCGGGCGTGAGCTGGTGCGCATGTTGCCCAAGGTACGAACACGCGTGCGTCCCAACATCGTGGCGGTGATCGATCGGAGTGGGTACGTCTTCGAACCGAAGGGCCTCTCCTCGCGCCGACTCGTGTCGCTGGCGGCGAGCAAGGCGAACGGGCGTCCGCTCGCCGCATGCGACGGTAGTGTGAGCGCAACGGCGGCGCAGGCGATTGCGCATGTGGCGCAGCATGCCCTGGTGCATCCGGTCGTCGCCGACTTGACGGCGAACGAGACGATTCCCGCCTTGCGCACGGCGCTCGCCGCCGGCATGGACGTCGTGCTGGCCAACAAGCGTCCGCTGTCTGCGCCGTTGTCTGAGGTGTTGTCCCTGCAGGCGCTGGCACGCAAGCACGGCCGCCGCATCCTGCATGAGACCACCGTGGGCGCTGGGCTGCCCGTCATGGATTCCTACGCCAAGCTGGTGGAGACCGGTGACCGCGTGCTGCGTATTGAAGGCTGTACGTCGGGCACGCTCGGTTTTCTCCTCACAGACATCGGGCGCGGGCATCGGTTCAGCGACACGCTGCGTAGTGCGATGGCGCAGGGGTTCACCGAACCCGATCCCCGCGATGATTTGTCCGGCATGGACGTGGCCCGGAAAGCCTTGATTCTCGCGAGATTGCTCGGGTTCAAGGGCGAGCTCGCTGATGTGGCGATTGATTCGTTGGTACCTCCGGCGTTTCGCGCGATGAAATTGACGTCGTTTCTGGCCACGCTCGAGCAGCATGATGCCGGCTGGGTGGAGCGGCAGGCGGCGGCGGAAAAACAGGGACGGGTACTCCGCTACGTCCTGTCCGTGACGGCCAGACGCGTGCGCGTTGGCCTGCGTGCGGTTCCGCTCGCGCACCCACTGGCGGGACTACGTGGCACCGACAATCAGATCGTGTTCACGACCATGCGGTATCGGGAACATCCGCTTGTCATCACCGGACCTGGTGCCGGGCCCGCAGTCACCGCCGCTGGCGTATTGAACGATCTGCTGCAGCTGGCTCCCAAGTGACGCCAAGGCCACCGTCGACCGACGGTATCGTTGCGTACGCGCCGGGAAGCATTGGCAATCTCGGCCCCGGTCTTGATGTGCTGGGGTGCGCCCTCACTGGTGCCGGCGACGAAGTGCATGCCTGGTGGGCTACCGGTGAAATGGGCGTGACCGTAGTCGACGCGGGGCACCCCGATCTGCCCACCGACGCCACTCGCAATGCCTGTGCGATCGCGGCGCAGTCCGTTCTGCACACCGCCCCACACGTACATCGCGGCGTCAATCTCTCCGTCCGAAAGGGCTTGCCGCTGTCTGGAGGGCAGGGGGGCAGCGGCGCGTCAGCGGTCGCGGCGGCGGTTGCCGTGAACCAGCTTGTCGTGCAGGACGGCGGCGATTCGCTGAACATCACGGGCCTGCTCGCGGCGAGTTTGGTGGCGGAGACCATTGTGGCGGGTCGGCATCTGGACAATCTCGCGGCCTCGCTGTTGGGCGGCGTCATTTGCATCCGCGCCATCGATCCGCCGGATGTCACGAACGTTCCGGTCGTCACGCCACTGTGGTTTGCCCTCGCTCATCCCGCGGTCCAGGTACGTACCGCCGATTCGCGCGCCGTGCTGCCGACCTCATTCTCGCGCCACGTGTTGGTGCAGCAACTGGCGAGCGTTGCCTCGCTGGTCACGGGGCTGGCGACGGGTGACCTGGCACTGATCGGACGCGCGCTCGTGGATCACGTGGCGGAACCAGCACGCGCTCCGCTCATTCGGGGATTCGCGGAAGCCAAGCGCGCCGCGCTCGAGTCGGGCGCGCTCGGGGCGTCACTCTCCGGCAGCGGTCCGACCACCTTCGCCGCGTGCGCGAACGAGTCCGACGCCCTCGCCGCAGCCGAAGCGATGCGATGGGCTTATGAAGCGGCGGGGCACGTCTGTGCGACCCGCGTAGCAACGATCGATTTCGAAGGAGCCCGATGGTGGAACGCGTGAGCGATCTCTCCGGTGATCCCGAGTCTCAGGGCCTGTTCCTGACGCCCGGCGCTACCAGCGTACAACGCTGCAGTGCCTGCGGCGCGGAACTGGCGGAGACTGATGCGGCGCCGGCGTGCCCGCACTGCGGCGATCTGCTCGATGTCCTGCACGCGCGACCCACGGACGCCAGCGGGGTGGTCATGAGCGGCGCAGCGCTTCGCGCCAGCTTCGCCCAGCACTGGTGCGCGCGCCCCCTGGGTCACGCGTCCGGTGTGTGGCGCTTTGGACAGTTGGTCATGCCCTCGGCCGGGAGTACCGTGGTCAGCCATCCGGAAGGCAACACGCCCTTGCTGGCGCGCAATGCGATCTCGCGCTACGCGGGAGTGGACGCGCTCTTGATCAAGCACGAGGGGCACAACCCAACCGGCTCGTTCAAGGACCGCGGGATGACCGTTGGCGTGACGCAGGCGGTACGGATTGGCGCGCAGGCGGTCGCCTGTGCGTCTACCGGCAATACATCGGCGGCGTTGGCATCCTATGCGGCGCAGGCCGGCATTCCGGGACTCGTGTTTGTGCCCGCCGGAAAGATCGCCATGGGCAAGCTGGCGCAGACACTCGCCTACGGTGCGCGCACGCTACTCGTGCGCGGCGACTTCGATGCCTGCTTGAAGCTCGTGCAGGCCTCATCGCGCGAGCTGGGCATTTACCTGCTGAACTCGATCAATCCGTGGCGAGTGGAAGGGCAGAAGACGATCGTGTTGGAGCTCCTCCAGCAGCTCGACTGGCAGCCGCCAGATTTCATCGTGCTCCCCGCAGGCAACCTTGGAAACACGGCGGCGTTCGGTAAGGCGCTGCGCGAAGCCCTCGCGCTGGGTTTGATTGATCGCCTGCCGCGCCTGGTGTCGGTGCAGGCCGCTGGTGCCGCGCCGTTTGCGCGCAGCTTTGGTGTCGGGTTCTCCACGCGCTTCACGGTGGCGGCGGACACGGTGGCCACGGCCATCCGAATCGGCGACCCAGCGTCATGGGAACGCGGAGTGCGCGCCATTCGCGAAACCAACGGCTTGGTCTTGTCTTGCACGGATGACGAGATCGTCGACGCCAAAATGACGATTGATGCCGCGGGTGTCGGGTGCGAGGCGGCCAGCGCGGCGAGCGTAGCTGGTGTGCGCCAACTTGTGCGTGCTGGCGTGGTGAAGCCGGGTGACCGTGTGGTGGCAGTACTCACCGGGCACGTGCTCAAGGATCCGGGAATGCTCGTGGACTTGCATCAGGATCGAACGGATTTCTCGCGTTCCAATCGACCTATCGAGATCGACGCTGATGTCTCCGCGGTCGCCCGCGTGCTTCAGTCCCTTCGCAACGAATCCACGGAGGTCGGATGATACCGGTCGCGGCGCGACGGACGCTCATCACCGGTGCGGCGAGACCGCTCGGCGTGGAGCTCGTCCGGTTCTGTCTGATGCGCGGTGACACGGTGTATGCGGCAGCGCGCAATCCAGCGCGGGTTCCGGTATTGGCCGACATTCGCGCCGAGTACCCCGGACTCGAGCTGCTCGCGCTCGATCCGGCCGATGCGGCGTCGGTGGCTGAGGCCATCCCGGTGCTCGAAGGGCTCACCGACTCGCTCGACTTGCTCATCGTGGCGCCGGCCGAACCCGGACCGCATGATCGACTGGTTGATGCCACCCGCGATGAAGCGCTCGAGACGCTCTCGGGGACCGGGCTCGTCGAGTCGTATCGTCGCCATGCCGTGTCGCCGATCCTGCTGGTGCGGACGCTGCTGCCGCTGCTCAGGCGCGGTGACCGCGCGCGCATCCTGCTCGTGAGCAGCTGGCTGGGATCGTTAGCTGGCAAGACGCAGGGCGGCGACTACGCGCGCTGCAGCAGTGCGGTGGGGCTGCACATGCTGGCGCGGGCGATGGCGCACGATCTCGCGAACGACGGCATCAACGTTTGTATCGGGAATCCGGGCAACTTCGCCACGACACCGGATGCGCCTTCGTTCCTCGTACCCATCGCGGACGCCGCCCAAGGCCTGCTCTCCGTGACCGATCGCGTTCCGGCGACAAAAAGCGGAGGATTCTTCGATTGGACTGGAACAGAGCGGGCGTGGTAGCTCTCAGCTGCGGTCGCGTCGCTTGGAGCGTTCCTTCTCCGCTTTCTTGCGTTCTTCGGCCAGAATATCCGTCATGATGGAGTCGGCCGCCTGACGCTGCCGCTCGTCCAGTTGCGTGCGTGCACGGTCGCGGTACGCCTCCTGAATGTCGACTAGTCGATTGACGAGGGTTCTCACCGTGTCCGGCAGTGCAGCGCCCATGCCGGCGCCTGCACCTGAACCGCCGTCTGGCGCCGAGCCCCGTCCCCCTCCTCGTCCCGATCCTCCTCCCATTCCACCTCGCCCAGCGGGCGCCCCGCTGCCGCGCTGAGCCATCGCGCTCGTGAAGAACGACTCCACGGCGTCAAACAGGGGGGCCTGCGCGTGCTGCATCTCCTTTCGCAGCGCTTTGAGCGAGTCCTTCTGTTCGTCGCGGAGCGAAAGCGCTTTCTTTTGGTCGAAGAGAAAGTCGAATGGGTCGTTCCGCTTGAGATTGTCCTTGATCGTGGAGGAAGGAGAACGACGTCCGCCGCCGCCAAGACCGGGGCCTCCTGTTCCGCCACGACGTCCGCCGCCCATTCCACCGCCCATGCCACCTTGTGCTGCCGCCGGCTCCACCGGCACACTGAGCGAGGCGATGATCAGGCCGAGCGCGGGTAGCAATGTTCGCATCGAGGTGACTGGGCGCATGGAGTCGGATCCGAAGCTCGAGAAAGTGGCATGGCGTGTGCGCGGCACGGCGCCGTGGCTCGCGTCGCCGTTGCAGGCAATGGTGTGTGCAGTACTGCTTGTGGGTGCGTTGGTCGCTTGTGCAGGAAACACGTCCGCGGGCACCAACCCCACTCCGGGACAACCGAGCGGGATACGCGATACCGCAATGATGGCGGAGACTTTTGCGCTGGCGGTGGTGCCCGTTCAGGTCACCTACGTGCTGCGTTCACTCAAACCAGCGCTCGATTCACTGTTCCCGATGCGGGACTCGCTGGGACGCGCGGCCTGCACCGTGGCCGCTGGCCTCGTCTGCCACAAATACGTCTATCGCCGAGATTCGCTGCGGCTGCGCGGTTCCGGCGACCGGCTCTTCGTGGATGCAACGCTGGCCTTTCGCGCCCAGCTCGGCGTGTTGGGTGGGGCCCGCGTGGCAAGTTGCGGATACCCGCCGGAAGCCATGCGACGGGCGTCCATCGCCATGAGCACGTCGCTGTACTGGCGGCGGGATTGGCGAATCGGAGCGCGCCAGAGCACTGCCCTCGCCACGATACTGGATCCCTGCCGAGTGACCGTGCTCGGCGTCGACGCCACCGCATCGCTGCGATCGTTGCTCAACCGGCAGTTGGCGGATTTTTCGGCGCAGGCTGACACTGCGATCCCGACCATCGCGGACCTGAGACCGCTGGCGGACTCACTCTGGAAGAGCTTTCTCGAACCGACACCACTTGACTCCACGCACTCGCTCTGGCTGTTGCTGCAGCCCGAGGCCATTCGAGTGACGACCATCGTCGGTGTCGGTCCGAGCATGCGGACTGCGCTGGTGCTGTACGCTCGCCCACGTGTCATTGCCGGGGCGAAACCCGGCGTCGTTTCGCGTCGCCTCCCAGATCTTGCGCTCGCCGTTGGCAACCCTCCGGGCGGCTTTGATGTTCCCGTTACTGTCGAACTCCCGTTTCTCGAAATTCAACGGCGGGCGACCGCGTTGCTCTCTGCCGACACGACCACGGGAAGTGTTCGTGTCGACAGTGTGCGCGTGCGCGGCATGGGCGACAGTCTCGCGGTGGAGCTGCAGGTCTCTGGCAGCATCAAGGGCGCGCTCACGTTGGTGACGCGAATTCGATGGGATCAGGACGCGCGAGAGCTGCGGCTGGATGAGTTGGAGTGGAACCTCGCGAGCCGCGGGGCGCTATCACGCGTCAAGGCCACGCTCGGCGCGCCGTTGGTGTCGCGCGCGATTCGTCGTGCCACGATGGGCGGTCGCGTGCCGCTCGGCGCGCAATTGGATTCGGTACGCGCTGAGCTGCTGGTGAAGCTGAACGGACCGATGGGGCCGGGCATCGTGCTTGGGAGTAGTGTGGACGCCGTGCAGATTCTTGGCGTGCGCGCGACTGAAAGCGCGCTGGTGGTCCGGGCGCGGCTTCGTGGTCGGTCCGGCGTCTGGATCCAGTGAATGGTCGCGGCACGAGTGACCTCCGACCGTGCCCGGAGTGATTGTCTTCGGCGCAGGCCCATCAACAGGATACTCGGATGACTTCGCAGCAGCCGCGGGAGCAGGTGTCAGTGCGATTTTTCACCATGTTGTGCTGTTGCGCGATGGTTCTGGCGGTGCTGGCCTTTTCGCGGGCGAGCGCCCAGTCAACGTTCCCCGAGCCGACAGACCAGATCACTCGACAGTTGATGCAGCGTCTGCGCGCGCTCTCTGCCGACTCCATGGAAGGGCGTCGGGCCGGCAGTGAGGGATCGCGCCGGGCGCGGCGATGGATTGTCTCCGAGCTGCAGGCCATCGGTGCCAGTCCTGTGGGCCGCGCGTTCGAGTATCCCGTGCGCTTGTCGCCGCGAAGCGGAACCGACACCGTCGGCGCCAACATCGTCGCCAGAATTCCTGGACGCACTCCTGGCGGCGCGACCATTGTTGTCAGTGCGCACTATGATCACCTGGGGGTGCGCGAGGGTCAGGTGTATAACGGCGCGGATGACGACGCATCCGGGTGCGTGGCGTTGCTTGCCTTGGCCGAACGACTAAGGCGCTCGCCGATCACGCATGACGTGCTTCTGGTGTTCTTCGACGCCGAAGAAGCTGGCATGTTTGGTTCGCGCGCTTTCGTTGCCGCTCCGCCGGTCGCGTTGTCGAATCTCGCCGTGAACCTGAGTCTGGACATGATCGCGAGGCAGGACGGCCAGGCGCTGTGGGTGAGCGGCACATCGCACTATCCGGCTTTGCGTCCGGTCGCAACCCGCGCCATGCGCGGCGCGGGTCTCTCGGTGCGTTTCGGCCACGACGAGAAGTTCGCGAAGCCCGGCGACGACTGGACGAACTCGTCAGACCATGCGGCGTTTCATGCTAAGGGTATCCCCTTTTTGTACCTGGGAGTGGAGGACCACGCGGACTACCATAAGCCCGGCGACGACGCCGACAAGGTGGACCCCACGTTTTTTCGTGCGGCGGTGGACTTTGTAGAGGCGCTCCTGCGCGAGCTCGATGGATGGGTTGGAACGCAGCGGACGGGGACGCGATGATGCGTGCGTACGATGGAGAAATCGCGGGCTAGGTTGCGATTGGGCTGACGACTGGCAGTGGCGGTCCGACGACGCAGTTGCGGCCGGCCTTTTTCGCCTCGAAGAGGCGGCGATCCGCCTCGGCAAGCAGTTCTGCGGGCGTCTGGCCGTCGCTGGGCCAGCTGGCGACGCCTGCGCTTACCGTGATTCGCGTGCCCCCGTGCTCGCCTAGCACGAGCGGCTCGGCCGCGATCGCGCGGCGAATGTACTCGACGCGTTCCATCGCGTGCTCTGCGGAACTCTCCCGAAGGATGACCACGAACTCTTCGCCGCCATAGCGGGCGATGAGGTCGCTCTGTCTGATGGCCGTCTCCAGCGCGCGGGCAACTTGACACAGTGCGCGGTCTCCCGCGGCGTGCCCGAACTGATCGTTGAACTGCTTGAAGTGGTCGACGTCGATCATGGCCACCGCGAGAGCCGACCGATGACGGGTCGCGCGTGCCAATTCGTTCTGCAGGTAGTCGTCGAAGAATCGTCGGTTGAAGACGCCGGTGAGTGGATCGGCGTTGGAGAGTTTTTTCTGTTTCTGGATGCCGTGCACGATGAAGACGTTCAATGCCGTCGCGGCGCTCAGCAGCACCACGCGCGAAATCTGGTCGGCCCACTGAAAGCGCCCGTACAGTGTCACGCCACCAACGGTGTCGAGGGGAAACGTCGCGGCCACGAACGCGATGGTACCGACAAACTGCGCGATGGTGACCAAGCCGGCCACGAGCGCCACACGCTTGTCGTAGCGCAGGCAGGTACCCGCCAGCGCCAGGAAATAGACGTCGAAGGTGATCTTGCTATTCACGACGACCTGGGGGTCGCTGATGAAGGCGTACACCAGCTGCGCCAGCGTGACCATCGAAATGTCGAAGATACTGGTAGCCACTGGTAGCCAACGCTGGCGTCGATCCCGCTGCACCAGCAGGTA
>JANNEV010000424.1:0-21119 GCA_031379145.1 Gemmatimonadaceae bacterium | reverse complement strand
CACTTCTCTACAGATCATGTCCATTCGCTCGCGCTCCGGTGCCGGTGCTACGGCACTGCTTCTTGCCACCGCGTCCCTCCAGGCACAAACGCCAGCGCTTGCGGCGGCACGTGACACGGCGCCCGATCCGATTGCCGCGATGGTGGGACGCCTCGATCTCGAGAGGTACAAGGCCACGATCAAGGGACTCACCATGTTCGGCGATCGGCGACAGGGTACCGAGCGAAACAAGCAAGCCATCGACTGGATCGAAGCGCAGCTCAAGAGCTACGGATGCACCAACACGGAGCGCATCACGTATCAATGGGCTCCCGCCGCGCGGCCGGCCGCTCCAGCTGCCCGGCCCGCTGGCGCAGCGCCGGCAGCGCCGGCAGCGCGTCCTGCGGCGACGATGGCGCAAGGCGGAGGACGGCCGCGCGGTGTGCGAACGCGCACCGGCGTGAACGCCGACTCACTGGCTCAATCCGACGCGAAACTACGGCAGCTGAATGCGGAGTTCACGGCGCCCGGTGAGCGTCAGGAAGTGTTCTGCACCAAAGTTGGCACGACACGCCCGGACGAGATGTACATCGTTGGGGCACACATGGACGGCATCGGCTACGGCGAAGCGGCGAACGACGACGGGTCTGGAACAGCGCTGGTCATGGAACTCGCGCGCATCTTCAGCAATCCAGATGTGCAAACCGAGCGCTCCATCCGCTTTATCCTCTTCAACAACGAAGAAAGCGGACTCGATGGCGCACGCGCCTACGTCGCGCAGCGCGAGGCGCTGCAGGGGAAGGAATCCCCCGTCGGCTCAAAGAAGTACCCGGAACCCAAATGGCTGGGCATGATTCAACATGACATGATGCTCTTCGATCATGGCATGCCCAATCCCGACGGCACCATGCGCAAGGAGCAGCGCCCGGAAGCTGACGTCAACATCGAATTCCAGGTGACGTCGAAGCAAGCCGCAGGCGCGCAAACCCTAGCGTGGCTGTTTCACTCCGCCAATGCCAGGTACGCCACCGATTATCCGGCGCAGGTTGGGCAGCACATGACCAACACCGACTCCGGCCCGTTCATGGATCTCATCCCAGCCATCAGCTTGCGCGAGAACGAACGTGGAATCCAGATCGGCAATGGCTGGGACCCGCAATGGCATCAGCCCACCGATGTGTTCAGCACGTACTCGGACAAGGACTTCCGCCTTGGCCTGAATGCCGCACAGACCACTTTGGGTGCGCTGGGCAAGCTGACCGGCGCGACACTCAAGAAGTAGCCCCCGTTTCCTGTGCAATGACGCTTCCCGATCGAACGCCAGACCCGCTCCATCACGTTGTGCCCGTCGCTATGCCACACGATGACATGAAGGCGCACGCCGATATTCGCGTCGCCATGCGCAATGCCACCGAACTGATGGAGTCGATCATCAACGATCGGGCACTGCTCGCGGGCGTGCCCGAGGCCGAGCGGAACCGGTTGTTGCAGGCGGCCGGCGAGGTGTCGCGCCCCGATGCGATCAAGCGCCGACAACTCGTCAAGGAAACCAAGCGGCATCGCAAGGCCAACAAGGTGCGTCGTGAAGAGTCTGTCCTCTCTGAAACCGGTATCCGCAAGCTGCGGCGCGAAACGGTATTCACGACACCCAATGTGTTTCCACCGCAGGAGTTTGAACAGCACGATGTCGAGAGTGATCCGGAGTTCCGTGAAGCCATGGAGCCGCAGAATTGCTACGTGTGCAAGAAGAACTACACGCAGATTCACCACTTCTACGATCAGCTCTGCCCCGTCTGTGCCGACCTCAATTTTCGCAAGCGCTCGGAGCTCGCAAACCTCACCGGAAGAGTCGCGCTGCTGACTGGCGGCCGAGTCAAGATCGGATATCAGGCGGGCATCAAGCTGCTGCGTTGCGGCGCATCGCTGATTGTCACCACGCGGTTCCCACGCGACTCGGCCTCGCGCTACGCGCAGGAACCCGACTTCGCCGAATGGGGCCATCGCCTCGAGATCTTTGGTCTCGACCTGCGACATACGCCCAGCGTTGAGGCATTCTGCAAGCATCTCCTCGATACGCGCGATCGTCTCGATTTCATCATCAACAATGCGTGTCAGACTGTCCGGCGTCCGCCGGACTTCTACGCGCACATGATGGACGGCGAGATGCAGCCACTCAGCGCAATGCCGGACGATCGCCGTAAGCTCATCGGTGCATACGAAGGGTTGCGCGGATACAACATGCTGCCCGAAGGGACACCGTCCGCCGGGTCAGCACCGACCGACGCGGTCACGCCTGCAACACTGTCAGACGTGGCCGGGCTGACACATGCCGCGCAGCTTTCTCAAGTGCGACTGCTGCCCGAGGAAGTGGCCGCGCAGCAAGCGCTCTTTCCGCAGGGCAAGCTCGATCAGGACCTGCAGCAGGTGGATCTGCGCGAGCGGAACTCGTGGCGCATGCTCATGGCCGAGGTTCCGTCGGTGGAGCTGCTCGAAGTGCAGCTCGTGAACGCGATTGCACCGTATATCATCAATGCGCGCCTCAAGCCCCTCATGCTGCGCACCACGGATCGCGACAAGCATATCGTCAATGTGTCCGCTGTCGAAGGCCAATTCTATCGCAAATTCAAGACCACACGCCATCCGCATACCAACATGGCCAAG
Organism: Gemmatimonadaceae bacterium; assembly: GCA_031379145.1. Lineage (GTDB taxonomy): Bacteria > Gemmatimonadota > Gemmatimonadetes > Gemmatimonadales > Gemmatimonadaceae > Gemmatimonas. Next base: position 18,479 of record JANNEV010000424.1, on the reverse strand, counting down.
GCGGCGTTGAACATGATGACGCGCACCGCCGCGGCCGACTACGTCAACGATGGCATTCACATGAACGCGGTGGATACCGGCTGGGTCACCGATGAGGATCCGGCGGAGATCGCCGCACGCAAAGTGGCGGAACATCGCTTCCATCCGCCGCTCGACATCGTGGACGGCGCCGCCCGCATCGTTGATCCGATCATCGCCGGAGTCAACTCGGGTGAGCACATGTGGGGCAATTTCCTGAAGGACTACGTGCCAACGGATTGGTAGACGGTCCGTTGGCTACGCCTGACGGGTCAACCGCGGTGCCTCGATCGTTGCATGGGTCTTCGCGCACGATCTTTCGACGCCTCGCTGCCGCGGTCACATGCGCGCTGACTGTCAACGGCTGCGTACTGTCGAGCCGTCTGCGCGAACCATCACCGACTCGGCTGCGCATGCTCGCTCGAGGCATCGCCGACTCGGTGACCAGTAAACGTCTCGCCGATGGCGTCACCCTGCATCGATTGGTGAAGCTGGATGCTCCCTGGCGCGCGTCCGTGCTGGAGATCGATCGCGCTGCGTGCGTGTCGCTGCGAAGCATCAAGGGGGCCGATATCGCCGTTGGTCGCCACACCACCAGCGCACTGCTGCGTGCGGCTGACGCGTCGCTCCGACCCATTGCGGCAGTGAACGCGGACTTCTTTTCCTTTGCGCCACCAGGCGTTCCCGTGGGCGCGCACGTGGAGTCCGGCGTCCTGATTTCCGGGCCAGTCCTGCGTCCGGTGTTCGCCATCTCCGCTGACGGTTCGCCGTTCATCGGACGCATCAGCGTGTCAGCACGAGTGCGCTCCACGCGAACAGCGCTGTGGGCCACCCACTGGAACCGACCCGGCATCGCGGGCGTGGGCATTGTTGACAAGCACTGGGGCATAGTGCTCGATACCATTGCTGCCCGTGGAGGATTTCTGCTGATCCCGCTGTTGGATCCGATTTCGGGCCCGATGTCGGGTTCTGTGGCGCTCGAGCGCAGTGGCGGCGAACGCTACCGTGCTGTTGTTGCGCCAGCAGCGCAACGCGTGGCGATCGCTGGCGACACCCTCATGCTCATAGGCGTTCACCACGACGCTGGAACGGCAGCGCCAGTAGTGGTGGGAGATACGTTGCGGGTGGAACGAGTGTTCTCACCATTCACGCCACGTCAGGTGGTGGGCGGGTTCCCGGAACTGCTGCGCGACAGCGTCGTGTCGATGCAGGTGGATTCAGCGAACGATGCCGCCTTCCGCGGACTCAATCCGCGAACGGCCGTTGGCTACGCCAGCCGCAGTCGGCACATACTCATCGCGGTGATCGACGGCCGACAGGCGGGATACAGCATGGGAATGTCGCTCCGGCAGACGGCGGAACTGTTTCGTGCCCTTGGTGCCACCCACGCACTCAACCTCGACGGCGGCGGTTCCTCCGCCATGGTGCTGACGGACCCAGTGGCAGCACGGCGCACGCGATTGGTCACCCGTCCGTCTGATAGTGCGGGAGAACGCCCGGTCGCCAACGCGCTGGCGGTCCTGGGCACCTGCAAGTAGCGCCAACGTCGGCTCGACTCACGCGCGCGCCGCCTTCGGAAATCCCGACGTATCCGGCAGAGACTCCGCGATGCAGATCCGATGGCCGTCCGGATCCTCGAGCTCGAACTCTACCGTGCCATTGGGCATCACTTCTGGTCCACGCACCAACGGCGTGCGTTGACGTGCCGAGTTGAGCAGGTCGATCAACGCTCCACCTTCCAGACGCAGGTACACATCCCAGTCATCCGCGCCCGTGTATCGCGCCGGCGTGTCACGCCCCGGCCGCAGAACAAGCTCCGCGTCGTCACGCGTCAACACCGCTGACACAAACGGGGCGACGACAGGTGTCAATGCGGCGGAGAACCCGAAGACATCGCAGTACCAACGCACGCTGCGCGCAACGTCCAGCACCCGTAGCACTGGTACGGTTGATCTGAATCGTATCATGTGCAGACAACGTCTGAACCGTCGAACCGGTGCCAAGGAGCCACGGGTGCCCGGCCGTCACGTAGAGCGCAAGACCTCTGCAGACCGTCAACGTGATCACCCCCTCGCCCTATGGACGAGCCCGCGCACTGGCTGAGGTTGCGGCTGCAGGCAGCGCCTGCGCGAGAAATTCCAGCACGTTCCCTCCCATCACCCGACGCACATCGTCGGGTGTCATTCCGGCGCGAAGCAGTCCGTCGGTCACTCGCTCAAGCTCTCCGGTGTGAAACGGTGTGCGCGTTGCGCCGTCGAAATCGGAGCCAAGCGCGACATGCGTCACCCCCATCACCTGAACCGCGTGCCGAACGCCCGAAACGATGGCCTCGACCGTCAGCGTACACACCGCTGCTTACCAATAGCCGATGCCGACAAGGCCGCCCTTGTCCGCGATGGCGCGCAATTGCGCGTCGGAAAGGTTACGCGGGCCCGGGCAGGTGGCCGCCACACCCGTATGCGAGACAACCATCGGGCGGGTGGCGATGGCGAGTACGTCGTCGATGGTCTGCGGCGACGCATGCGCGAGGTCGACAATGATGCCGAGCGTGTCCATACGAGCGATGACGCGCCGGCCAAACGACGTGAGCCCGGCGTGCAGTACACCGTGTGCACTCGACGCCACCTCGTTGTCGACGAAGTGCGTCAGCCCCATCATGCGGTAGCCCGCCGCAAACAACGTGTCCACGCTTTCAAGCTTCCCGTCGAGCGCATGCAGCCCCTCAATGGCCAGGAGTCCAGCCACCTGCCGCGGCGACGTGGCCCGACTCGCCGTGAACGACACCAGATCCTCGCGCGTCGCCACCACGGTCAGCGCACCGTCGGACCGGGCCGCGGCGGCGTGCAATCGTGCGGCCTGATACAGCGCGCGCGCGCGCAGACTCGTCCATGTGCTGATAGGCCACCGCTGAGCAAGCGCCAACAGCAGAATGTTGTCCGTCTCGCCGGTATTCCTGTCGTAGTTGATGCCCCGCGGCGTCTTCGTGACGGCAGAAAACACCTGCAGTGCGACGTTGCCGTCCTGCAATCGCGGCACGTCAACGTGACCATGATCCGCCCTTGTCAGCGGGTCTCGCCCCCACAGCAGCTCGTCAGCATGCAGGTCCGCCACAAACAACGACTTGTGCAGCGCCAGTGATGCGAAGGTAGTCGGCGGTGGCGTCGTGACCAGCACCGTGTTCATGCGCCGGTCCACAATGTCAGGCGCCAGCGCGTAGAACGCTGCCAACGACATGCCAAGCACGCCAACAGACCAGAGGCCGCGCCGAACGCCGCGCTTCACCGCAGACCGCGGGGCATCGGCTCGCCGGACATTTCGCGCGCGTTCGGCAATGTCCTTGTGGCAACAGCACGCAAATCCGCACAACGCTGCAACGCTGCACTCGAACGTGGATCGATGGTGTCCGGCAACGCAACGGCATCGGCACGAAGCGTATCCTCGAGCGTACGCGATTGCGCCCACAGCGGCTCGCAAACCGCGCGTACACGATCGATGCGCTCGAGGCGCGCCAACCCGGCGTCAGTTGCGCGCGTGAGGAACAGCCACGCACCGACTCCAAGCACCGTGGCCACGCCCAACCCCGCGAGTGCACGCGCACGAATTCTCGCCTGCTCATTCGACACGATCAGGACTTCACCGTTGGCATGGTGGAAAGAAACTGCGGCGGGCGACGCACGCGAGTGACCTGCTCAAACGCATGCGCCAGACCGATCAACCGACCTTCCGTCCACGCCGCACCGATCATCGATATCCCAATCGGGGCCTCGGCGATGTAGCCCATCGGCACGGTCACGCTGGGATAGCCCGCCACCGCGGCGACGCTCGAGTTGCCTCCGGAATACCGATCACCGTTCACCAGGTCCGTCGGCCAGGTTGGGCCGTTGGAGGGCGCGACAATCGCATCCAGTTTGTGCTTCGCGATCACCGCATCGATGCCCTTTTCGCGCGACAGCGTCCGGCACGCCGACAACGCGTCCCGGTACTTGGTATCGGTGAGCAGTCCCTTGGCCTGCGCGCGTTCGAACTGCTCCTGACCGAACCAGGGCATCTCTCGCGCGGCGTTGGCCTTGTTGAACGCGATCAGATCCTCCAGCGACTTCACACGCACACCGCTTCCGCGCGAGCGCAAGTACGAGTTGATCCCGTCCTTGAATTCGTAGAGCAACACTTCAGTCTCGGCGTCGTCGTACTTGCCCACCGTCGGGACATCGGCCGGATCCACGATAATCGCACCGGCCTTGGCCATCGCGCCGAGCGCTGCATCCAGCATGGCGTCAACGCGGGGATGGAACCCGGCCATGTTACGGGCGACCCCAATACGGGCACCACGCAGTGCCTCCACGTCGAGAAACTTGGTGTAGTCGGGCGCCCGTTTTCCCTCGCCACCCTTCGTCGACTGGTCTCGTTCGTCGAGTCCGGCCAGGACGGTGAGCAGAACCGCCGCGTCGGCCACCGTGCGCGCCATCGGGCCCGCCGTGTCCTGCGTCGCAGAAATCGGGATGATGCCACTGCGACTCACCAACCCCACGGTTGGCTTGATACCAACCAGGCCGCAGATGGAAGACGGACAGATGATCGAACCGTCGGTTTCGGTACCAACTCCCACTGCCGCCAGACTTGCGGCAATCGCCGAGGCGGTACCCGAGCTCGAACCACACGGATTGCGATCGAGCACATACGGGTGACGCGTCTGTCCGCCGCGACCACTCCAGCCACTCGTCGATCGCGTGGAACGGAAGTTCGCCCACTCGCTCAGGTTGGTCTTGCCCAGCAGCACCGCACCAGATGCCCGCAACAGTTCGACAATGTGCGCATCACGAAGCGCGGAACTCCCGGCCAACGCCAATGACCCAGCCGACGTCGCCATCTTGTCGGCGGTGTCGATATTGTCCTTGATCAGCACTGGAATACCGTGCAGCGGACCACGCACTTCACCGCGTGCACGCTCGGCATCCATCCGGTCGGCAATCATAAGCGCATCAGGATTGCGTTCGATGACCGATCGCAACGTCGGCCCGGAGCTGTCGATCGCCTTCATGCGCGCCAGGTAGGCCGCCGTCAATGCACGCGACGTCAGCGTGCCTTTGCTCATGCGCTCCTGCAGCTGCGCCACCGAAAGCTCGGCGAACGCAAACGGCGGCACGGCAACACCCGAACCCGTCGCCGATGCGACACCTCGAGCGTTGTCGTCGACGGGCAAATCCTCGTCGTTCGTCGTATCGTCTCGTCGCAGATCCGCGCATGCTGCCGCCGGAGAGAGCAGCGCCGCCGCACTCGCCACAACGGATCGCTGCATGAACCGGCGTCGATTCATCTCTGATGCCATGGACCGCTCCTCAGACGGCGGCGAGCGCCGTCTCGAAATCGTTCAACAAGTCACGCACATCCTCGAGTCCGATACTCAGCCGCACGAATCCTTCGGCCACATTGTCGCCACCCCACCGCGCCCGACGCTCGGCACTGGTATGGATGCCGCCGAAGCTGGTGGCCTCATGGACAAGCGTTGCGGCGGCAAAGAATCGTTCCACGGCCGTCCGGTCAGCCAACGTGAAGCTGATGACTGGCCCGAAATGGGCCATCTGGCGAGACGCCACCGTATACGCGGGATCCTTTGGCAGTCCCGGATACCGGACACTCGACACCTTGACATGCCCGGCCAAAAACTCCGCCACGCGCCGCGCGCTTTCGCACTGCCGCGTGAGCCGAACGTCGAGCGTGCCCAAGGACCGATGGGCCAGCCAGACTTCCATCGGACCCGGTATGGCTCCCATGCGAGTGCGCCAGGTCCGGAGCGCGTCCGCCCACACCGGATCACGCGCCGCCACATGCCCAAGCACGACGTCGGCATGACCGGTCATGGCTTTGGTATCCGACACCACGGCGAAATCCGCGCCGAGTGCCAGCGGGCGCTGCCCGAGCACGGTTGCCGTCGTGTTATCGACCGCCACCAGAGCGCCCGCTGCATGCGCTCGTGCGCTCAGCGCTGCAATGTCGCACACATCCAATCCGGGATTCGTGGGCGATTCCAGCCACAGCAGCGACGCGCCATCCAACAGCGCTCCCTGCGCGTCATCCGCCGTCGGCGCCATGACCACCGAAATGCCCTGAGCAGCGAAGTGCTGCGTGGTGATGAGTCGAGTGGTGTAGTAGCTGTCCGTCGGCATGACGATGGTCTGACCAGGCTTGAGTACCGTGGCCAACAGGGCGGCGGTCGCCGCCATGCCCGAGGGAAACAACACGCACGGTCCCCCCTCAAGCTCCTCGAGCGCCTGCTCATAGCGCGCCCAGGTAGGGTTGTGATGACGGCCGTACGAAAACGGTGAGTCTGTCGGGTCGCCGGCGGCGTGAAACGGCGCGGCGAACGTCGGGCCGGGCAGAAACGGTGTGCCTGGCTCCGCGTGCGGCAGGCCGGCCCGCACCACTCGCGTGGCATCATGCATGATTGGCTCTCTGGTTCGTGCCCACATTCGCCGAGGCATCGAGACGCTCGACGTGGTGGGAGGGCGTACTGCTCACCGTGGCGCTTGGCCCACAGCGCGTCTCCAACCAGCGCAGCATGGCGGACATCGCAGCCTCACGCACCAGAGCCGATGACAGAAACAGATCGTGCATTCCGCCCGCGCACTCGTGCAGGGACACGTCCGCGCCCAGCCGCGGTCCGCGTTCTTTCATGTGCGCGACGTTCAACACGATGTCGTGGTTCAGATACGCGTCTTCCCATCGCCGACTGGCAATCCGTGATGCCCCCGCGTGCAGCAGCAGCACGGGACTGGCAATGGAGAGCCCGCGCGCCACCGCCTGCTGCACCGTGCGAATCGCGCGCGCCCAGCCGAAGTACGCCGGAAACCCGAGCAACGGTTTCCAGCGCAGATCGTACGTCCACGCGCCGTGATACTGTGCGAGCAGGCTCTCGCCATACCAGCGTGTGATGGCGTTCGGATCCGACAGGGTCGGAAACATCGCCCCGATGGCCGACGCGAGCGGTATCGTAAGACTCCGCGGTGCCGGCACGTTAAAGTCTAGAAACGGGCTATTCAGCACCAGTGCCTGCACCTGTGCACGTCGCGCACCGCGATGCATGTACCACGCGGCAATGAGACCGCCTGTCGAGTGCCCGAGGAGTGCCAGCGTCGCATGGTCATCCTCATCACGTACAACATCGATCGCGGCGGTGAGCTCTGCATCGTACTCGGCGAGGTCCGTGCAATAGTTCGGACGGTTGCCGTCACGGATCGATCGCCCGTACCGACGGAGGTCGATGGCGTAGAAGTTCCATCCCGCCGCCGTGCACGCATCGGCCAAGTGCGTGTGAAAGAAGTAGTCCACGAAACCGTGCACGTACAACACCGCGCGTCGCGGATGCGCGCGATGGTCCGTGTCGGCCGAAGAAACCTCACGCCGTCGTACCAGCGTCGCGCAGAGGGTCCCATCGTCCTCCGCAGCGAGCGGCAGGGTTGTACACTCGTACTCGTCGCCAAGAGTCTGATCGCGAGTCCACACGCGGTCGGCTGACATGCGTCAGGCGCGCGGCGGAAACTCTGCTTCGTCAAGCGCGCGGGCCTCGTCAATCAGCATCACCGGAATGCCATCCTGCACGGCATACACCAGCGAGCTCTCGCGACAGACCAGCGACTCCGGCGGGCCCGGCCAGTACTCGAGCGGTCCCTTACTCTTCGGGCATACCAGAATCTTCAGCAGGTCGGGCGAAATGGTCACGGTCAGGCTCCACGCGGACGAAAGGGGGCTGGCGATTCCGCGCTCGTTTCGAGACGTGGCCCACCAATCAGCTCGATGCAATATGGGATCGCGGCGAAAACGGCGGCGAGGCACTCCTCGATTGCTGCCGGCTTGCCGGGCAGGTTGATGATCAGTGACGCGCCGCGCGTGCCAGCCAACTGACGGGAAAGGATGGCGGTCGGCACCGTGCGCACAGACACCGCTCGCATCTGTTCACCAAACCCTGGCAGCAGCCGGTCGCACACTGCCACCGTGGCCTCCGGTGTCACATCGCGCGGGGCCGGGCCAGTTCCGCCAGTCGTCACGATGAGCGGACAGCGCTGCACGTCCGCCAGCTCCCGAAGCGCCGCTTCAATCTGCGGCTGCTCATCGGGCACCAGCCGGTACTCCTGCCTCCACGCCGACGCGACCCAGCGACGCAGCACGTCCTCAATCGCGCGCCCGGACTTGTCCTCGTACACGCCGGCGCTGGCCCGATCCGAAATCGTCACGATGCCTATGGGGATCTGCATGCCAGAAGCTAGCAGCCCGACCGTCAGTTCGGATGTCTCCCGCCTCCGCCGCCGGCGCCTCACCCGACTCGGGATCCATGCGTTACCTGGGTGCGCCGGAGTTCCCGAGATACGTGAGCAGGGCGGTGTTGAGCGGATGCACGCGGAAACGGTCGAACTCCAGATAGTAGCCCTCGGGATCATAGCCCACGAACGCGCGGTAACGCCCGGCTGCATCGTCGTTGACCGACGTACCGCGAAGCGGAAAGGCCTGCGTTCGCTGCACGTAGGAGAACCAGCCGTCAATGTCATCCACCAGAAACGACACATTCACCGCCTTCTTCTCGCTGAACTTGTGCATGCCTCGACGCTCATCCACTAATCCGATGTAGCCGGTTCGCGACCCTTGGTACACCTTGGCCCATCCCTGATCCACCACCTGCCGCAAACCCATGGTCTCTTCGTAAAACGTCTGCATCATGGGCAGATCCCTGTAGTAGAGCCAGGTGATCGTTGCATTGAAGCCAAGTCCCTCGGGCACGGGACTGGATGGCGCACGAACCGTGATCGCGGCGCGCAGCAATGGCATGAGCTGCTCATTCTCCGGATGCTGATTGAAGCGCTCGAACTCCAGCAGGTAGCCCTCCGGATCCTCGATCACGAAACCGTCGTGCGCGCGACCGGGCTTGGGCGCAAACGGCGATCGCGGGGCAATGCCCTTCGTGCCCAGATACGTGTGCCATGCCTCGAGCTGATCGGTCAACAGCGCGAGGGCGACCGTCTTCGGCTCATCGGCGGTGTGCATGCCCTTCGCCGCATCCACCAGAATCAGGTACGAATCGGCGGTGACGCGAAAGATGCGGGCCATCTCGTAGTCCGCTACCAATTCCATGCCAAGCGTGCGCTGGTAAAACGACGTCGCACGATCGAGATCCTTGTAGTACAGGAAGATGTTGCTGGCGCGAATCCCGAAATCGCGCATCGTACGGACTGCGCTCTGCGCCGCCAGCAACTCGTTGATGCGCCACGATGGATAGCTCAGCATGCGGCCGAACCGGCGCGCAATCTGCTCGCGCGCCTTCCCCGTGTACGCACCGCGCTGCTGCAACGCCGTCGCATCTGCCTTGAGCCGAAGGTACTCGTCCTTGGTCGCGCCCTGATACAACAGCAGCACCTCCTTGTCCTTCGCCACGTCGGCGGGAAAGAGGTCCGTCACCAGCAAATCGCGCTCCCGGTAGACGTGGACCGCATGACGCGCCGCAACACGTTCGGCCTCAGGAAGAAACCGATCCATCTCGTCGCGCGACAGGACACTGCTCAGCGCGAGCGTCTTCACGCCAGCGTTGACCAGCTCCGCAAAGCCACCCACCGAGCCAAGCGCGTACGATTGAGCGTCGAATGCTGTCACCGGCGTGCCCGCAGTTGAGGTTCCCGCAACGCTCCGTGCTGGACGAACGCACGAGCTCAGCAAGAGCGCGGCGCCAATGATGGACAGGACAGTGGATCGATACATGTGCTCTCTGGTGTGGGTGCGGGTCTCCGCGGATATACAATCGCGCACGATCACTCTGGACGCACCCCCCGCGAGCCCGTCTATTTGCCTACCACCTTCCGTATCACTCATTCGGAGCCGCGTGTGACCGATCAGCCCGACCGCCGACAGTTCCTGACCCAACTCGCCGCCTCAGGCGTGCTCGCGTCCGGATTCATGCCGCCACTGCGAACTGCGGCGGCGCTCGAAGAGCCGTCCGACACGCCGTTTCAGCCGCGCGCGGACGATCCGGACGCCAAGGTGTTTGCAGCGGCGCGCAAACAGTTTCTGTTCCCGGCCAGCGTCACCTACTGCAACACGGGCACACTCGGCGCCTCACCTCGTGCGGTCATGACCGCACTGGTTGAAGGGCTTCAGAACCTCGAGCGCGATCTGCCCGACTGGCCGTACTTCCAGGCCGATGGCGAGCCACTCACAGGCTACCAGCAGCTGGCGGATTTCCGCGCCGAGGTCGGGGCACTCATCAATGCCCAGGTCGACGAGGTGGCGTTCACGCAGAACGCGACGATGGGCATGAGCATGATTGCCAACGGGCTCGACCTGGCCTCGGGGGACGAGGTCGTGACGACCGATCAGGAACACTCCGGCGGCATCGGCGGGTGGCTGCTGCGCGGCAAACGCCATGGTATCGTGGTCAAGCAGATACCCATGGAGGCGGCATTCGCCAAGGGCCCCGACGCCATTCTGCAGGCGTTCGCGGATGCAATCACCCCGCGCACGCGGGTGGTCATGTTCAGCCAGATCACCTCCGGCCTTGGCGTCCGACTGCCCACCCGTGAACTGTGCCGGCTGGCGCACGACCGTGGTGCGCTCGCGATCGTCGACGGCGCCCAGGCCATCGGGCAGATCAGCGTCGATGTGAAGGAGCTGGGGTGCGACGCATATGTAGCGAGCCCGCACAAATGGCTGCTCGCTCCAAAGGGCACCGGAATTCTCTACATCACCCGCGCGCTGCAACCACGCCTGTGGAGCACGCTGGCCAGCGGCGGTTTTGACGACAACAGCGCGGGCGCGTTCCGCTTCATGCACTACGGTACCGGCAGTCTGCCCGTCATGTTCGGACTGCGCGCGGCGATAGCCTTCATGAACAGCATCGGCATCGCGCGGATCGAACGCTGGAATACCATGCTCACCGCCCGACTCCGCGAAGGCCTCACACGCATTCCGCTGGCGCGCGTGTCATCACCATCGGATCCACGGCTCGCCGCGGGCATCACCACGTTCTCGTTCAACGGTCAACCAGGTCGCGACCTGCAGAACGCGCTCTGGGAGCGAAAGATCCGCGTGCGAGCGCAGGGTGGCAGCCGCGGCGTGCGTCTGTCGGCTCACCTCTACGTCAGCCCGGCCGACATCGATCGCGTACTCGAAATAACGGCCGACATGAGGAACGGGGGCTAGTCCGGGACAGGCACCGTGCGGGTGTGCCGCAGTTACGGCGTCTTCATCGCTGCGCAGCCACTCGCTCCCGGCGGATCACTCGCTCCGTACTGGCCAGTCACCAGCTGCGCCGGCTTGCTGTCGCGCGCCGGCTGCAACACGTACAACGTGGCGTAGCTGGCATCGCACAAGTCGGGCAGCGCCGGCCCACCCAGCGCCTTCACCAATGCCGGCACCGTGTTGCTGTGCCCCACCACCAGCACAGTACCGCGCTGCTTCCGAACCGCCTCCACGACGGCGCTCAAGTGCGCGGCCCCTCCCCCGTCCAGCGAAACCACTTGAGGCGTCACGTGAAAAGTCGCCGCAACAGGCGCGGCGGTTTCTGCCGTGCGCTTGCGAGAGGTCACTACAATCCAATTCGGTGGCGCATGCCGCAGTGTCGCCACCAGCGCATCCGCGCGCGCACGGCCTGCCTCACTCAACGACGGATCCGGGTCTGTCGCCGACGCCTTCTCGGCGTGACGCACCAGCACGATCAGCGACGGACCGTCCTGCGCAAGCAACACGCGCGACGTTCCGAGCAACAGGAGAGACGCCGCAAGCAGCCGTGCAACGCCATGGCGCCACGCGCCGATACTGGAGTTCATGTGCTGGACTTCCGTGGAGTGCGTGGAAAGAGAATGGGCGACCGCCAACAACAGACCCAACGTGACAGGACCCCGACGGCGACCGCTATGGCTTCCGCGTTCCGGTTGCCTCAAGCACATCGCTCAAACCTCTCACCGAAAACGTGGTTGGCTGACCAACCACACGCTTGAACGTGAACATCATGTCCGGACGCAACACTTCATAGATCGTACCATCCTTGTCGTACAGACCCGGAGTGAAGATATCAGGCCCGACCCGAATGAGCGCGAACGTTTGCATGTAGTCGTCGTTGGGTTCCCAGCGCGCCTTGAGCGACTTGTTGTCGTACGTCACGATGAACGCGCTCACGCCCGTACGCCCAGGGGTCGGCCACACTTCTCGATACTCGTAGCGGCCCACATAGGCCTGCGCATCCGCTTCGGGCATCGTCACGTCAAGGGATGGCGACACGCCGACTTTCAGCGTCGCACGCGTGGTGCCCCACTGCATGGCGAGCGTGCCACCAGTCGCGCTCAGCTCCGGCATGGACCAGGTCAACACGTCCACGAATGGCGCCTGACTCACAGGCGTACTCACACGAATCTGCGTGACGCTCGAATCCGGCGGGTTCATGTGGAAGATCCGCCAACGCGGGTCGAGCACGGTTGTCCAGTCACCGGTCTCGCGGAGCACCATCCAGACCGAGTACTTGCCCTTGGGAACGGGACGTCCGTTCAGCGTCACATCCTTGCTCACCTCAAACACCGTGGCCCAGTTGGCGCCCGGCGTCCACACCTCGCCCCAGTGCGCCGCCTTGCTGCCAAACAGCGGCTGACGGCCACGCGTACGTGGTCGCGAATAGGTCACCGTGAGCTTCGTCCCATCGATCAGCTGTGTCATCGTGCCAAGCTCGCTCGCGCGAATCTGCGCCGCTGCCGGAAACGGCACTTGCAGAAGCAACAGCAATCCTGCGAGTCGGTTCACATGATCTGAGAATGGCATAGGTCTGGCGTGGCTCCGGTACGAAACGGTGATCAGGCAACAGCACGGGTCAGTATTCGCGGCACTCGCGATTGCGCTCGCCGATCATCCGTATTGCGCATCGACAGCCACTCGAATCTGCCCGAGGGTCTGACCTTCGGCGTGCAACCGTATCGTCAGCCGGCCCGCGCCCTGACAGATCGGACAGATCTTGGCCATCGCGTCACCCTCATAGCAACTGAGCAGCGAATAGTATCCCGGGAGCTCTGCACAGCCGCAACTGCAGCGAATGCCGTCGGCCACGGCGGGAATCGCCCGAATCCCGTCGAACAGCTCCTGCAGGTCCGGCCGCGCGGCCAACTGCGCGGACGCAAGCACCTTGGCGGCGGTGATGCCCTTGCGCGGCGTTGGATGCACGGCTGCAGCTCCAGCCGAACGTTTCACAAGAAGCATGGCAGGGCCAGCAACGCCAACCGAAAACAGAAACGCTCGGCGACCCATCATCGAGAAGACTCCAGAGAGAGTGCGACACCTAACGTATTGGACTCGATGGCTCGACGCGAACCCGTTTGCCCGCAGTGGTTATTTCCGCCGACGCTACGGCGCCTCCTGTAGACCGTTTCGTGGGGATCGGTCGACACCCGTTCGACCCTCGCATCTGCAAGGGGTCCGAACGCTCCCGCCAAGCGAATGCTAACGCAATGACTGGCATGAACTTGACTAGCATCAGTCGTCGGGTCTGGTGACGGCACCGATTTTGCCAACAATGAGAATTTGAGCAAGGTCAGCGCCCTCGGGCGGCTGAATCCAATACCCCCAACTTCTGTGGACGACCTCATGCCTGGCTATCGTTTCGCCACCCTCGCCCTCGTGCTCGGACTCGCCAGCGCCTCGCGTTCGGCCGCGGCACAGACCGCCACGTTCGATTTCGCGAACCTCAAGTACATCAACAACGTGTACTCCGGCTTCCTGCCCACCAACGGGCTGTTCTGTACCGGCGGTGACCTGTGCAGCTCCAACGTCAACGGCGGCGTCTTTGGCGGCAACCTCACCTATGTAAGCGGCGGAATCACCGCAATCGCCACTGGCTTCTTCACGTCAGGCAATACCACCCGCCAAGTCTCGGCGGTGCAGGACCACGAGAACGGCTACAACAATCAGCTATACGGCCGCACGGCGCGCGGCGCCGGCCTCGGTGTGTATCACCTGAGCAACGTCGGGTCGGACGACAACATCACCTCGGGCGAAAAGCTCAAGCTCAGCTTCCTCCAGCGCGTGAGCATGAACACCATCGGCCTCCGTTCCGAAGGGCACAACACCACGGGTTGGACGCAAGGCGCAACCTTCGAGTACAGCCTCGACGATGTGAACTGGACCACGGCGTCGCTTCCCCTCAACACGGGCCGACTCGATCTCAACCTCAGGGGCCAGGACTTCTACTTCCGATTCGGTGGCGGTAGCCCAGACCAGTTCTACCTGAGTTCGGCGACGGCATCAGTGGTGCCGGAACCCTCGACGTACGCGCTGATGGCCGCCGGCCTGGTCGGCCTCGGCTTCGCTTCGCGCCGCAAGCGGAGTTTCGCGAACGGCTGATTGAAGAGGCCGTCGAAGTACCGCAGCGGTACTTCGACGGTCCTGCATTGGCCGCTTCTACCGCGTCTCGTTGACCCACAGAACGCGGTCACGATGTCTCTGACGGTTTTGACCTCAACACCCTGCGCCACAATGCGGGCGTGTGCGCTGGCGTACGGGATGAATTGAATCCCCGCCGCTGCAGAGGTGGCCTACGGCGTGCGCGTGCGACCGCCAGCAATCACCGCGATCGCTTCCACCTCGAACAAAACCGCGGGATCGTACAGCGCCTGAACCACCAGTAACGTATTCGCGGGCACCGTGCGATTGGCAAACCGGACCGCGCGCAATTCCCGCAGCGCTACGATATCCGAAACGCGAGTCAGAATCGTGGTGGTCTTGAGCACATCATCCCACGTGGCACCCGCAGCACGCAGGGCCCGATCGAGATTGTCGTAGGCCACGCGCATCTGCTCAGTCGCGTCTGGTGAGACGACGCGTCCGGTCGAGTCAGCACCCACCTGGCCCGCGATCATGACCAGCCTGCTCCCGGGTGGAAGCTCCGATGTCACCACGTGCGCGTAGCGGCCACCTGTAGGCGGCAATGACGCTGGCGAGGACCGCGTGGCCTGTGCGTGCAGTGAAGAGACGCACAGCGTGAGTGCGCTCAGCAAGCGGACCACAGAGGACGTCAGGTGCATTGAGAGTATTGTGAAAGTGGAGATGCTACGCGACAACCATCGAGCCCCGAAACGGACGCGGGGCCAAACGCGAACGAATGCTCGCGTGCATCGTGCGTGATTCGGTGCAACGCGATCTCCCAACCCGGCCGCAACAGTCGACTATACCTCCATCAACTTCTGCTCCAATCGCCGCCGCACTCCAGGCCAATCGATATCCGTGATTCCATAGAACACGGAATCGCGCACGTAGCCATCCCGTACCACCATGTGACGACGGAACACGCCTTCACGAACGGCACCGATTCGCTCCAGGGCGCGCTGGGACTGCGTGTTGCGAAGGTCCGTCTTCAACTGCACCCGGATCGCGCCCAACGTGTCGAAGAGATGCCGCAGTTGCAGATACTTCGCTTCCGTGTTGGCCGCAGACCGCTGATGCGTCGGAGTAATCCATGTCCCGCCAATCTCCACGCGACGGTGCGGCCGTGCGATGTCCCTCCACCGGGTCGAGCCAATCAGCGTCTCGGTGGCCACATGCATGATCGCGAACGGAACCTCACTTCCATCAGCGAGACACCGCGCCGCGACATCCAGATACGCGCCCACCGCCGCCGTTGAATCCAGCGGAGGTTGCGTCGTCACCTCCCACAATGATGCAAAGCGCCCAGCCTCCAACAGCCCGCCGGCATGCTGCGGTCCCAACGGCTCCAATCGCACCTGCCGACCCTGAAGCGTCACCGCCTCCGGCGCAAACGGTGTCGGCCACACAAGATCAGACGTCAGCCCGTCCATGCGGCACTGGCGACATCCCAATTCACGCGCGCGAGCACAGCGTCGAGATAGTCGGCGCGGCGGTTCTGATACTTGAGATAGTACGCGTGCTCCCACACATCGATGCCCACGAGCGGCAGCTCTCCCTCCATCAACGGGCTATCCTGATTGGGCAGCGCACGAACCGCGACCTTGTTGGTGGCCGTCTTCACCAGCCAGCTCCATCCTGAGCCAAACTGGCCCAGACCTCCAGCCTTCAGTGCGGCGATACAGTCCGCCAACGTGCCAAAGTCACGAGTAATGGCGGTGCCAAGTCGCCCGCTTGGCGCCGTCGTCGTGGCCGCCGGCGGCGGCGCGAGCAACGCCCAGTACAACGCATGATTGGCGTGTCCGCCGCCGTTATTGCGAATCGCCGTCTGCACGGCCGCCGGCCACCGATGCAGCCCCATCAGCAGCTCGCCCAGCGTGTATTGGTGCAGCTCGCTCTGGGTCTCCAGCGCCTTGTTGAGGTTGGTCACGTAGGCCGCATGGTGCTTGTCATGATGAATGCCCATCGTCACCGCATCCACCACCGGCTCCACGGCGTTCATCGCATACCCCAGCGGCGGCAAGACGAACGGATACTTCTGCGACCACACCTCGATCCCCGCACGCAGCCGATGGTCCACATCAACCACACCGCGCTCGGCGGCGGCATCCTCGGCCACACTCAACAACCCAACTCCAACGGCGGCACCCGCCGACTGGCGGAAAAACGAGCGGCGATCCATATGGCGATCCATGTGGCGATCCATGACGTGTCCCGGTAAGCGAAAAGCTGCGCTGCGTCCCGCGCAGTCGTGCGTGCGGCGGTGCTCAGTATCTGGCCAGGTACCGCTCCAGCTCCCAAGCGCTCACCTGCTGGTTGTACTCGCGCCATTCACTACGTTTCGCAGCCAGAAACTGCTGAGTAATGTGTTCGCCCAACGCACCAGTAATGACCTCGCTCTTCTCCAGCTCGTCGCACGCCTCGTTGAGATCGTGCGGCAAGTCGTCCACGCGCAATCGGCGCCGCTCACGGAACGACATCTCCCAGATGTTCGTGTTCACCGGTTCGCGCCAATCGGCCTCCGTTTCCACACCATCGAGCCCCGCCGCCAGCATCACGGTTAGCGCCAGATACGGATTGGCGCTCGGATCGGGCGTACGCAGTTCCAGTCGTGTTCCCGCACCACGCCGCTCGGGTACCCGGATCATGGGCGACCGATTCCGCATGCTCCACGCCACATTCACCGGCGCTTCAAAGCCGGGCACCAGTCGCTTGTAGGAATTCACCAACGGGTTGGTGACCGCCGTGAGCGCTCGTGCATGCCGCAGCAGTCCGCCGATGTAGTGTAGCGCCGTCTTGCTCAGCTCCCACTCCCGTTGCGGGTCCCAGAACGCGTTCTGCCCATTGGCAAAGAGCGACTGGTGGGTGTGCATGCCGCTGCCGTTCTGCCCGAACACCGGCTTGGGCATGAAGGACGCAATCAGACCGAATTGCCGCGCCACCTGCTTCACCACGAATCGAAACGTCGCAATGTTGTCCGCCGTGCGCAGCGCGTCGGCGTAGCGAAAATCGATTTCGTGCTGGCCATGCGCCACCTCATGGTGCGCCGCCTCCACCTCGAACCCCATCTGCTCCAGCACATCCACAATGGCCCGGCGAGCATCTTCTCCCAGGTCCATTGGTGCCAGATCAAAGTAGCCGCCCACATCGTGGGTATCCGTCACCGGCCGTCCATCGGGAGAAGCCTTGAACAGAAAGAACTCCGCTTCCATCCCCGCGTTCATCACGTAGCCGAGGCTGAGCGCCCGAGCCACTTGCCGCTTCAGAACGCCCCGCGGGTCACCGGCAAACGGCGTCCCGTCAGGCATGCTGACATCGCAAATCACCCGGCCCACCCGCGCCGACGGATCGCCCCACGGGAAAATCTGGAATGTCGTCAGGTCGGGCACCAACAGCATGTCCGACTCTTCGACGCGCACAAAGCCCTCGATGCTCGACCCATCGAACATGATGTCGCCGTGCAGCGCTTTTCTGAATTGCGACGACGGGATCTCGACGTTCTTGACCACGCCCAGAATGTCGGTGAATTGCAAGCGCAAAAAACGCACCTGCTGCGCTTCGGCGAGATCCAGGATGTCCGCCGCAGTGGCGCCGCTCAGATCGGCTGGAACGATGGATCGACTCAGACTCGGCATGCCGAACGATGCACAGCGAACCGCCCGGAGTCGAGGCTCACATCGCGCTTCGATCCGCGCGATCTTCCGCCACTGCAGCACGCCTTGTCGGTCGATCAGGAAGGTGGCCGGTACCCCCACAGTGCGGAACAGCGCCGAGGTGCGCTCGTCCGGGTCGCGCCAGATCGGGAAGGTCATCTGGAAGTCGCGCAGGAACTCACGGATCGTGTCATCCGTGCCGTCGGTATCCGCGCTCACCCCGATGATTTCGAGGCCCGGATCGCGGAATTGGGTTCCGCGCTTCCCCGTCCAGCTGGGCTGGCCACGCTGTCGATCGTGACCATCGGCACTGCGCGGGCCCGGGCCGGCTTGGTCGAGAAGGCCACAGGGGTGCTCGCGGCGAAAAGCGCCGTCAGCGTCGGCTTGATCACAGGCCGCGTCGGGTGGGCGCTTCCGGTGGAGACGACTTGG
>JANNEV010000411.1:0-3650 GCA_031379145.1 Gemmatimonadaceae bacterium | reverse complement strand
GCGTCGCTGCTGGCGAAATCGAGCTCGTTGTCCGGGGCGAATGCCAGCAGCGGAACGTCGTCGCTGACCAGCAACGCGATGGCCGCCTCACCGGGATGGCGCGCGGCCAGTCGGCGTACCTGCAACTCGCCAACCGTCACGCCATTGGCACCGTCCCAGTCATGATAGCTCACGCGTTTCGTCACGCCGGCGATCGAGGGGAACAGCGGGTGTGAAAGGACGTCCGCGATGAACGGCTGCAGCGCCTGGGCATCCGCGTTGCCGCAATAGAGTCGAACATCACGTTGCTGCGAGACGAGCGGCGCAAAATGCGACAGGCCGACGACGTGATCACCGTGCCGATGGGAGAGAAACAGGTGCACCGGCCGTTCGGTGCGCTCATGAGACATAGACGCGCCGAGCGCTCGAATTCCGGTTCCCGCATCCAGTATCACCACGTCGTTCTGTGTCGTGCGGACTTCAACACACGCCGTGTTGCCACCGAAACGGACCGTGTGCGCACCGGGACTCGGACAGGTTCCACGCACGCCCCACAGGCGCACCCGAGCCCGCGGTGGTGCGTGCTCAGCCATCAGAGTCGCGGGCGAGACCGTGCGACCAACGCCGTGCGATCGACAATCGTGACCAAGCGACGCTGCACGGAGATCAAACCCTTGTCCTGAAAGTCAGCCATGGCGCGCGAGACGGTCTCCCGGCTCGCACCGATCATCTGCGAGATCGTCTGATGCGTCAAATGCTTCACGAGCGTGGCCGGCTCACCTGGACCTGCGTGCTCCAGCAGCACCTTGGCGACCCGACCTGGCACGTCGAGTAGGATCAAGCTGCCGATCGTGCCGTCCGCCTGCCGCAGCCGCCGGGAGAGCTCGACCATCAGACCCCAGGCAACCAGAGGCGAATGCTCGACCTGGCGACGAAAGTCCGCGCGTCGAAGCACCAGGAGTCCGGACGGCTGCGTTGCGACCACGTGGGCGGAGCGCGGGCGCCCGTCAATCAGCGAGAGTTCGCCGAAGTGATCGCCGACACCGAGCACGTCGAGAATGACCTCACGGCCGTCTTCGGCGATCAGCAGGATCTTCACCTCGCCCGAGCGCACCACGAACAACGCGTCGCCCGGATCACCCTCGCTCACCACTACCGCGTTCTTGGCAAACTTTTGTTCGCGGGTCAGCTCCGCAAAAGCACGTACGGCCGCGCGGTCCAGTTCCCGGAAGAGCGGAACTGTCGTCAGAAAATCCGTGATGCGTTCGAGAGACACGCTCATATTGGCTGGCGTGAATCGCAAGGGAACTGTACCGAAAGTCACCATGGTGAATACCCTCGAAGCCGATTGGCTCTGTTGGTCGCCTTGGAAAGGTATCGGGAGAGACCCGTGTCCGGCTATCTTCCTTGCTCTCCGGGGCAGACGCGGGGGTGCGTCGCCTCGGCCATCCTTACCGAAAGGCTACCGCGACGCTGATCCCCGACGCGGTGACTCGAATCACACTTTTCGCATTTCTGATGCCGAGAATTCCGGCGCTTCTGGCGCGTCCGCTTGATCCTGCGTTCCGAAGCCAGTGTTGAACCACCTGCGCGATCGGATTTCCGATGCGCTGCGCCGCGCTGTCGAGGTCGAACAGCTGCTGTCCGATCCGGAGACGGTCAAGGACGCCCCACGGCTGGCGTCGCTGGGTCGCGAGCATCATCGTCTGGCGGAGGTCGTCACGAAGGCGACCCGACTGGCGAAAGCAGAAGCGGAGCTCTCCGATGCGCGCGAGCTGGCCAACGGCGACGACGCTGACTTCGCCGCCGAGGCCAAGGCGGAGGTGGATCGCCTGGAAACGGAATGCGCACTGCTGCAGACGGCGTTGTTGCCGCTGTTGATCCCGCGCGATCCGTTGGACGATCGCCCGGCCATTCTCGAAATTCGGGCCGGAACGGGGGGGGATGAGGCATCGTTGTTTGCCGCCGACCTGCTCCGCATGTACACGCGCTTCATCGAACGGCGCGGGTGGCGCATCGAGCAGATTTCGTATTCGGATGGCGCGCTCGGCGGCATCAAGGAGTCCGTGTTCAAGGTGCTGGGCGACGGCGCGTTCGGTATGCTGCGATGGGAATCTGGCGTACATCGCGTGCAACGTGTGCCGGCCACCGAGAATCAGGGCCGCATTCACACCTCGGCGGCGACCGTTGCGGTGCTCCCGGAAGCGGAGGAGGTCGATGTTCGCATCGAGGACAAGGATCTGCGGATCGACGTGTTCCGTTCGTCTGGACCCGGAGGGCAAAGCGTCAATACCACCGATTCGGCTGTGCGCATCACGCACCTTCCCACCGGTATCGTCGTGTCGCAGCAGGACCAGAAATCGCAATTGCAGAATAAGGCCAAGGGGATGGAAGTGCTGCGATCGCGACTGCTGGATCTACGATTGTCCGAGCAGGAGGCCGAGCGGTCGCGGATGCGTCGCTCGCAGGTCTCCACCGGTGATCGCTCCGCCAAAATCCGCACTTATAATTTTCCGCAGGGGCGCGTGACGGATCACCGCGTGGGCGTGACGCTGTACGACATCGATCGCGTGATGAACGGTGATCTCGCTCCGTTCCTGGATGCATTGGCGCTGGCGAACGCGGAAGAACTCCTGAGCGGCTGACGTGCGCGCGCTGTTGGAGGAGATTGCGTTGCAGTTTGCGCACGCGGTCGCACTGGACGAGGACACGAGAATCGGGGCCGCTCGCGAGGCGCGTCTGTTGGCGTCCGCGGTGCTGGACGTGTCGCCCGGTGAGCTGGCACGCCGACTGGACCATGCGCTGCCGCATACCCAGCGCGATCGCATTCGAGCGGCGGCGGAGCGGAGAGTGCGAGGCGAGCCGCTCGCGTATTGTGTGGGGACGGCGGCCTTTCGGCACCTCGTGTTGCAGGTGGATCATCGCGTCCTGATTCCGCGGCCGGAAACGGAACTGCTGGTCGACGAGGCGCTGAAGCTTGTCGAGGGTCGGCCGGGAGGCATTGCTGTGGACGTCGGCACGGGCTCAGGCGCCATTGCAGTCTCGCTCGCGATCGAGGGTCGGTTTGACCGAATTCTCGCCACCGACGTCTCTGCGGACGCGCTGGTGGTTGCCAGCGCCAACTTCGCACGGCTGCCCGCGACGGCGACGCCGGTCAATTTTCTTTGCGGGGCGGATCTGGCCCCGCTCTCCGGGACGAACGCCCGTGTAATTGTCTCCAATCCCCCCTACATTGCGTATAGCGAGGCGGGCGAGCTGCCGGATAGTGTTCGGAACTGGGAGCCCGCGATGGCGTTGTTCGCCGACGCTGACGGGATGGCCCGCTACGACGCGTTACTGGCCCGTGCGGCGACCTGCCTTGAGTCGGATGGCTGGCTGGTGCTGGAGGTGGATTCTCGACGCGCCCAGGAAACGGCGCGACGGGCAAGCGCCTGTGGGTATGGCAGTGTTCGACTCATTCGCGATTTCAGCGGACGGGAACGAGTGCTGCTGGCGAAGAATTCGCCACACGCAGGCGCAATCAGATAGTCGACTGTTGCAATCACATCGCATCCGGACCAGGGGCCGGCCACATGCTCGAAGATAAGGCGAAAGACCTCGGCCGAACGATCGGCCAAAGCTCGGAGTACAAGGCGGTGAAGCGTTCCAGCGAGGCGCTGAACAGCGACCGC
>JANNEV010000340.1:0-5183 GCA_031379145.1 Gemmatimonadaceae bacterium | reverse complement strand
ACGTCGGCCGCCTTCGTGTAGATGCCGCCACCAAGTTGCGCAAACAGGGCAACAAAAGACGCTCCGAATCCATAGCCGACAATCAGGAACGGAATCTTCGTTGCCCAAACGTCGGGATCCATGCCAGCCGGGATGAGCGCTGAAATGAGTGCGAATAGCCCGCCCACTCCCAAGAGCGACATCGAGACGGTGAACAGTCCGGATACCGCACCACCGCGCAGCGCCGTCTGCAATGCCGAATTCAACGAAGTCATCGCCGCAGCAGCGACTCGAATGTTGGTCCGAATCGACACCCACATGCCGCCATAGCCGGCGATTCCCGACGACAGGGCTCCCAGCAGGAACGACAAGACGATGAAGAGCGCAAACACTGCTGGATCCTCGACCGGATCGGTGGCGTTGTGGCTCCGCACTACGCCGTATCCAATGCCGAGCACGGCGGCCACGAGCACCGCCAGCATGGCGATGGTTTTGTTCTGCCGAGCGAGATACGCCTCGGCACCAACCTGAATCGCGTTTGAAATCTTCTGCATCGCCGGCGTGCCGGTCCCGCGCGACAAGACCCAACGCGCGAGGAAGACGGCGAAGATCAACGCGAACGCACCGCCGCCAAGAATGATGTAGAGCAGAACGGACTGCGAAACCTTCATGGATTCCGGTCCCAACGCAGGAGGTGAGATCGCCGAGCTTTTTGTGGCGCCATCAAAGGTACGACCGACTCGATGGGTCGGTCGGCGTCAGGCGACAGCGGTGGTGAACGAGCGATCGAATGGAGGCGTGCGCGACTCTTGAAAGAACAGCCGACGCATCGCAGGGGAGTGGTTGCGACCGCAGGCCACAAGGCGCGCGATCAGTCCGCGCAAGCTACCAGTCGACACTCGGCGGAGCCAGAGTTGCCACAACGGTACGGTCACGTGGGGCAGGTTCGCGCGCTATCCGAACGCCAGTCAGAGCGAGTACGTGATCTCAGCTTTGGCGCGAACGGGGACACCGGAGCCATTCACGGCGGGTCGGAAGCGGATGGCGGCCAAGGCATCCCGCAACTTCCGGTTGTACGCGCCGTCCTTGGTCGGCGTGAACTGCAGGTCTACGACCTTGCCGGTCGAGTCGACGTCAAACACCACGACCACGGTGCCTCGGGCCTTCGACGGAACAGGAATCGGTGGGAGGAACAGCTCCGTAGGCGCCGGCGGATAGACAGTGCCCGGGCCTCCGCCGGTCCCAGGTCCCACGCTACTTCCCTTTCCGGTACCCACGCCGGAACCCACACCGCCGCCGGTGCCGGAGCCAGACCCTGCGCTTCCGTCATTGCCGGAGCCGCCACCCGTCCCGGTCACCTCGGACTTCGTATCGGCAGCCTCCGCTCCCGTTGGCTTCTGCGGCGAGGTTGGCTGCGGGGTTGGGGGTGGCACCACGGGCGGCGGAACGATCGGCTTGATCTCGGGCGGTTTCACCGGCGGAATCACCGGCTGCGCCACCGGCGCTGGAGTTGGCGCGATCTTGACGAACTGAATGCGTTCTGTTTTCGCACCGCCCGTGCCACGGCTCCCTCCGCCGCCGCCGCCAGCCGGGCCAGGTCCCCCCGCCCCGAGGACTTCTCGTAGTAGCTCCGGCGACGTAAACGGCACGATCAGCAGCCACAGCAGGAACAAATGCAATAACGCGGACGCGACCCCACCAGCCACCCGTCGACTCCGCGAAAGCGGAATGCCGATCGGCGGCCTGTATCTGGGCCGCTCTCGACGCGGAGGCGGCTCAGGCTGGCCCTCTGCGGGAGCGGAGATCGGAGGAACGTAACCCATTCGTTGGAAGACGAGACGTGAACCGGCAGTGCCGCAGACTCACCGACGCTGATGCAAAAACACCTGAAGGAGCCGACGCCTTAAACGTACTACGGCGGACGAGCCCAATGGGTTCGTCCGCCGTTCATGCAGCGAACCGAGGAGTGCTACCCGGGCTCGCGGAAAAAGGTCACCGCCAGACCATCACTTGGGTGGAACGCCGATCACCTTGACGCCGGCGCCCCGTGACTGGTCCATCGCCCACACGACGCTGTTGTACGTCACCATCGTATCGCCCTTCACGAAGATCACCTTCTCCGGACGCGGATCATAGATGGCCTTGAGTCGAGCAAAGAGCGCAGCCTTCTCCACCGGCTCCTTGTTTATCGCATACTTATCGCCCGGCAGTACTTCAAGCACGATCTGATCAGGAATGACGTTGCTCGCAGGCTGCGGAGTGGGATCCGGCAGCTGCGTGTCGATCGCCTTTCGGCTCATGGGGATGATCATCATGAAGATGACCAGCAACACCAAGAGCACGTCGATCATCGGCGTGACGTTCGGTTCGTTGGTGAGATTGCTCCCACCGCCTCCAGCGGACATGCTCATTATTTCGCCCCCGGTAGTTTTAGTCGATCGCTCTCAACCAGAGACTCCGTGCCCGGCAGCTGCTCCGTGATCAGGGCGGCAACGCGCACCCCCGACTTGGACAGCCGATCCAATGCATCGACAACCTTCAGGTACTGCAGGTCCTTGTGGGCCTTCACGTACATGATGTAGTCGTCACGCTCCTGCCCGAAAATCTCCTTGACGAGTGCCTCGAGATCTTCGTTGCGTACCGGCTTCTTGTTCAAGTAGTACCGACCCTGATCGTCGATACCGAGCACCTGGTCACCATCTTCCTCGGGGTGGGTCTTGAGGTTCTGACCGTCCGGTGGAATGGCCTTGAAGCCTGCGTTGATTTGCGGCACCACGATCATGAAGATGACGAGGAGCACGAGCATCACGTCGATCATGGGGGTGACGTTCGGTTCGGCCTTAACGCCGCCACCGCCGCCAGCGCTCATACCCATATCGCAACACTCCTTTCGTTACGTCGTCGAGAGCGCACCGCGAGGGAGGTGCGCGCCCGACAACCGGTTCGTTCGATCAACGACAGCTTACTGCGAGATGGACTGGCCGCCCGCGGTGTTGAACTCACGCGTGAAGCGGGACCGTCCGAACTCACCCGACACGCCCTTGATGAGGTAGTCGATCATTTCCTTGGACGTATACGTCATCTCGGCCGTGAGATTGTCGATCTTCGTCTGGAAATAGTTGAACGCCCACACGGCAGGGATGGCGACGCCGATTCCGATGGCTGTTGTGATCAGCGCTTCGGCGACGCCGCCGGCGATGGCGGAGATACCACCCGCACCCGACGTTGCCATGCCGGTGAAGGAGTTGACGATACCCATGGTGGTGCCGAGCAGACCGACGAACGGCGCGGTGGCACCCACCGTGGCCAGCACGCCCGTGCCGCGCTTCATGTCGACCACCGTCATCAGCATCTCGCGCTCAACCGCGCGTTCGGCCGAGTTGATGTCGGCCACCGTCACCGAACCGTCCTGAATGAGCGGGCGAATCTCGCCGAGCGCTCCACCAAGCACACGCGCCACATGGGACTTCTTGTAACCCTCAGCGAGCTTGATGGCTTCGTTGAGATTGTCTTCTTCGAGGAACTGCGAGAACTCGGGCGCGAACTTGCGCGTCTCCGCCTGGCCCTTGCGCAGCGTCCACCACTTCGAAATCAGCACCGTGAAGGAAAATCCCGACATGCCGAGAAGCGTGAATACGATGCCCTTGGCAAACCAGCCCATCGCCTGATACAGCCCAAGTAGTGACGTTTCCATCGTCGAACCTCCGAAGTCCAGCGGTTGAAAGAGTTAGCGATTCAGCGAGAACTGGAACGGCTGCTGCACAAGCTGCTTCACCCTGCGTCCCCCAACTTCGGCGGGGAGAAACTTCATGCGTTGCAGCGCGTTTTTTACCGAGGTCGAGAACAAGTCGTTGTCGGACTTGAGCACCTTGAAGGTGGCCATGTCGGCCCGCCCCGTGGTATCCACGACGAACTGCGCCAAGACTGTCCCTTCGATGCCCGCAGAACGGAGCATGTCCGGATACGAGGGACCGGTCGCACCCGGCGCCATCACAACTGGCTTTTCCACCTGGAAGTCGAAGTAGGGCTGATCACCCTGCGGCACCGGACCTTTGCCGCCCTCGACACCCTTGGCCACACCACCCGCGACACCCTTGCCCGAGAAGTCCGCTTCATCCGTGACCTTCTTGGAGAGGTCGATGTCCGGGATGATGTTCGGAATCTCGATGGGAGCGGACAGCACCTGGAACCCCTTCGGCGGTGGGGGCGCAGCCACCGCGTCCGGCGGTGGGGGCGGCTTTTCCGGCTCTGGCGGTTTTGGCTCGTCCTTCTTGACTTCGACGAAGTCGACCTTTTCCTCTTTCGCCTCGTTGTCCTTCATCCCCGCATTGGCCGTGGCGATGATCATCGCCGTGACCACTGCGCCGTGCAGGATGATTGAGGTGAGTGATCCTCCCAACCGTTTCTGCTTACTCGCCTTCGATTCCACCAGGTTGTTGAACATCGGGCCTATCCGGGTGCGGGTCGCAGAGCCCGGATATCTTCCCCGGGGACTGACTGCAGCGATTCTACGCCGCTGCCATGATCCAGCAATGGCGAAAAGATTACGGTTGCATTAATCAGCGGTTAGTATTGGCTCATGAGTGGCGAACTCTGCCGTATCGGGGAGGTCGTTCGCGCCGCTGATCGGCAGCGCCACAGTGAAGGTGCTTCCGCGGCCAAGCCGGGACTGCACGCTCAACGTGCCGCCGTGCGCCTGCGCAATCCACTGGCAGATCGCGAGCCCGAGGCCAAATCCGCCGCGCTCCGAGGCGCGCGACCGCACACGGTCGGCTCGCCAGAAGCGCTCGAAAATGTACGGAAGATCCGCCGCGGCTATGCCGATTCCGGTATCGCGCACCGACAGAGCGACCTGATCGCCAGACCGAACGAGCGAGATCTCCACGCGCCCCCCGCGCGGCGTGTACTTGATCGCATTCGTCACCAGGTTAAGGAAAAGCTGCCGCAGTCTCGTGAGATCGCCCTGCACCTCGGCGTCCTCGATCAGGGACGCATCAATGATCAGTCCGGGTTCCTCGCCGAGGAGCCGGGCCGTTTCGACGACTTCACGCGCCAGAGGCGCGAGGTCCACAGGTTCGCGATGCAGGTCGAAGCGACCTTCGTCAGCGCGCGCCAGCGTGAGCAGCGAATCCACCAGGTCCGCCATCCGCGTGAGTTGCTGCAGCGCCTCCTCCAGCGCCACCGCCTGCTCGCCTGCGGTGGAC
>JANNEV010000245.1:0-5217 GCA_031379145.1 Gemmatimonadaceae bacterium | reverse complement strand
GGGTCCGCTCAATCAGGTACCGAACGCGCGACTTGAGTCGCAGGGCGAGAAGTGGATGGCGCGATTCGCCGAGCCGCGCGCGTCGCGCGTCACGCGCGGCGGCAAAGTGAGGTTGCGTCTGGCGCCGTCTTTCGAGCCCGCCGGCGATGCTCATGACGTTGCCCAACAGGCGGTACGGTCCGTGCTGTCCGGCCAACTGGACGACGCTACGAAGCAGATCGCTACGGCATTGAAGAATGACGTCAGCCATGTGGCGATCATCGACGAGTCGATCAAAAGAACGCAAACGCCGTTTGGTCCGGCGCACTTCGAGACGAATTGTGGCTTCAAGGTCCGCGGCAACAACATCGTGGCCGCCGATGTGGCGGGAAACCTGTCCTACTCCCTCTTTAACGACACGGGCGGAGCCGTTCGACTGGACATTCTCCCTCAGCGAGCGGCGAGCGTTCTACTCGCATTCACGACCGGTGTCGGGCTCGTGCTGCCCGCGATCCCTGGTTTCATCGCCGCCATCGAATTCGACAAGTCTGAGCTGGTAAGCGTCAGCTACGAGCCGTCCGACCGCTCTGTCCGCTGGTCGGGTTACGTGCATCGACTCAATGAGTTTCGCGCTCTGCGCGGTTTGATCACCGCATCCGCGAGAATGGGCACGCTGACGTTTCAGGGCGCCGACGCGAGTGACCTCGCGCGGCAGATGCAAATGACCAAGAACGGTGACCCCTTCATGGCCGTGTATGCTGCCTACGCATATCACCAGTTGGGGCTGGGGACGTGGCTGCGCGAGATGTATCAGTATCAGTTCAGCGATCTGCGCTTTCGGCTCTTCGACCTCGCCATGCTGACGCGGGAGTTGTACCGCAAGGACGTCAGCAAAGAGCGCGACATATACCCGAGCTTTCCCATGCTTTCACAGGGCTGGACGTTGCTCTCGGCGTATCGGGTGAAACTTCCCAAACGGATCGCCCAGCTGCGCGATCACCTCGTGCCGTCCATCTGGACCCTGCTTGATGAGTCCGGAATCAAAATGGCCCGCAGTGCCATCAAATCGGGGATTTTACGATGAAACGCCAACTCATTCTCGTTCACGGTCGTTCGCAGGAAAACAAGGACGCGCAGGCACTGAAGGACGAGTGGATTGCCTCCTTGCGCAAAGGTCTCGCCAAGAGCGGGAAGACGTTGCCGATTCCCGAAAGCGACATCCGCTTTCCGTACTTCGGGCAGACGCTCTATGACCTCGTCCGCGACGTACCTGCCGACGAGGCGGCAGAAGTGATCGTGAAGGGAGCGAAGGACGAAACGCGGCGTGCCTTCACGGAAGCTGTGCTCAATGAGATACGCGGAAAGCTCGGTATCACTGACGGGGAGATATTGGAGATCGCCGGCGGGGACGTCATTCAGAAGGGAATCCAGAACAAGAAATGGGTCCTGGCCATCCTGCGCGCGATTGACCGGCACGTGCCGGGCGGCAGCGGTGCGAGCATCGCGATCGCGACGAACGACGTCTATCAGTACGTGCGCAACCCTGGCGTTCGGGACACCATTGACACGGGCGTTCGTGCGGCGCTGAGCGCGGACAAAGTTAACGTCATCGTCTCGCACTCTCTCGGAACGATCGTCGCTTACTCCCTGCTCACCAGAGAGGGGAAGGCAGCGAAGTGGCAGGTACCGTTCTTCATGACTCTCGGTTCGCCCTTGGCGATCACGATGATCAAAGACAGCCTCAAGCCGATCAAGAGCCCGGGCGTGGTTGGGAAATGGGTGAACGCGCTGGATGTAACGGACGTCGTCGCTCTCTATCCGCTGGACAAAGGGCACTTCAACGTGAAGCCAGCAATCGAGAATCTTGCGCACGTGCACAACGCAACCTCGAATCACCACGGCATTTCGGGGTACCTTGAGGACACAGTCGTTGCCGCGCGCATTTACGGTGCTTTGACGGCGTAGCGGATGCGGCACCTACAATGACTGGCTCTGGTCGCAGACGGATAATGAGCCGCCGGCATTAGTCAAATGCCGCAGAACCTTCGCAGGCACCTGTCCGACGTAAGCGGACTTCGCGCGCTTACGTCGGCAGGTGATGCGTAGCGCTACGCAACGTGGCTCAAGATGGCGGGGCGATTCGATGAAGCGCTGATGCAGGTCGATCGCGTGGTGACGCTCGCGGGGATTCACCGCACGCGATGGTCGGCCAGGCGTTCTTGCTCCGACGGACCAGGAACGTGCCAATCGCTGTGGGCGCGGTCTGCGGATCACCGCCCGCACCACCGCAGGCGTTACTGCCCCGCGGGGCGCAGACGACGACTTGGTACGCTGTACAGAAAACCGGTGTACTGCATTTCTTCCCACGACTGGTCGCCCCACTTCACGTCTTTGGTCGCGTCGGGGTTGCTCTTGTTGGTGGACGAGTTGTCGTACCAGGCCATCGACTTAATCTTTGAACCGGCGGGAATGTCCAAGGGCTTGGCAAAGAAGTAGTACGTCTGCCAGTTGAAGTCGTAGCGCGGCACGTCGAGAATGACTTCCGACGATCCATCCGGCTTCTCGAGCGTGTACTTCCACCGCGTGCCACGCAGGTGCGTGTGCGGGAAGAGCGCCCAGATGCGGACGGGCTGCGTGGGCTCGAGCTCGGCGGGCACCTCCACGTCCTTCTGGCCAGCCGGCAGCGTGAACGAGCCGTTGGCGAACTGCGAGGCGCGCACCTCTTCGTCGGGCATGGCCTTCGCGAAACGGAAGCCGACGCTCGTGCGGTCGTGCATCTCGTGTCCCTTGGCGGTGTAATGCATCTGGAACGTGAGAATGGTGCCGGCGCGAATGCGCATCGCCGTGCCCGCGGGGAACACCAGCATGTTGGTGCCCGGTGCGGTGGTGCCCACGAGCGATCCAAGTTGCTTCGGCGGACCGTGCAACGTGTCGAGGCGCTGCGGGCCCTTTGGGAGGTCGTACTGCGGCTTGGGCGCGAACAACGGCACCGGCCGCGGCGAACCGGCTGCGCGAGCGGCAGCGGCGGCGGCCTCGGCGGCGGCGCGCTGCTCGGCCGTGGGCTCGGGTGTTGGCACGCGGGCGAACACAAGCACATGGTGTACCGCCTCGCGGGCCCCTGGCAGAATCTCCAGCGACTGCACCCACTTGTCTTCAGTGAAGTTGGTGGGCGCCTCAAAGTACTGATACTCGACGGTGCCTGAGGCCGGCACGCGGAAGGAGTCCGGCATGGTGACAATCACATCGGGCGTGCCCATTTCCCAGCCGCTCGCATACACCGGCTTGTCGGGCGCTTTCTTCAACTCGCCTTTCTTGGCGCCCGCGTCGATCCATCGAATGATCGTCTGCTTCTCTTCATCCGACAGGCGCCGATCGTTCAGGAACGATCCGTGCGGTCCTTCGGCATGCCACGGCGGCATGTATCCTTTGGACACCGCAACGCGCATCTCGTCGATGTTCTTCTTGGCGCTGTCGTAATCGAGCAGCGAGAACGGACCAATGCCGCCCGGCCGATGGCACGAGGTGCAGTTCCGGTATAGAATGGGCGCGACGTCCTGCGCAAAGGTCGGCGCGGCGTCCTGCGCGACGAGTGGCTCCTCATGTTGCGTGACAGCGACGCCGACGACCGCCAACCCGGCCAGTCCAGCCCATGTCATGAACCGTGATTTCGCGCGTCGAACCATGGCCGAGACCTCCGCAATCGAGACGAGTGGCGCCCGTGAGGCGCGTATGGTGAAAACTTAGCGCGTTCGGGACGAACCTGCCGCCGCTGGTCGCGCGAGAAACGTGAAAATCAATGAGGAGCACGTGCACACCTCGCTCGCCAGGCACCTGGCGCTGTACGTGACGATGCACAGCGCCCTCGCGTTACGTCTAGCGGTTCGACTGCGCCGCGCTCTTGGTCGGTCCAGGACACGCGGGCCACGCGCGCGGCGTGCCATCGGGCATGGATCCCTGGGGCACAAGATCACGCGGCAACTTCTCCGGATCCTCCGACGCCATGTATGCGAGCATCGCGATCAGCGTCGCGTTGTTGCGCAGGTCTTCGGGCACGATCTTGTCGTACGTGTCACGGTTGGTGTGCCACGTGGTGTTGCTGTAGTCCCAGCTCAGGGCGCCGGTGCCGATTCCCGGCGCCTTGAAGCAGACGAACGTCGTGTTGTCGGTGCCACCCGGACCGTTGAACGGCGCCGTGCCCCCCAGACGTATCCACTGCGTGATCTCCGACGGCATCTCACTCATGTAGCGCGCGAGAAACGCGCCGGCATGCACAAACGGCCCGGGGCCAATCGAGGAGATGCGACCGGTGCCGTTGTCCTGATTGAACAGCATCTGCATACCGGCAATCACCTCGGGATGCATCTCGGCGTACGCCTTCGACCCGTTGAGCCCCTGCTCTTCCGAATTCCAGTGACCGATCACAATCGTCCGCTTGGGATTCGGATACACGGTGCGCAGGATGCGCATCGCCTCGATCATCGTGAGTGAGCCCGTGCCGTTATCCGTGGCGCCAGACCCACCAGTGAACGAGTCGAAGTGCGCCGACAGCACCACGTATTCGTTGGGCAGCGCCGAACCCTTCATCTCGGCGATGACGTTGCCCACCGGGCGTTCCTCTCCTTTCTCGGCGTCGATCATCAGGCGGATTGATGGTTGCTGATTGTTCGACGCCAACCGGTAGAGCAGCCCCATGTCCTCGCATCCCACGTCCACCGTGGGAATCACCTGCGCGGCGGATCCGAATACCTTGTTGATGCCCGGATACTGCGAGAAGTTGGTCGTGAGCGCGCCCAGCGCGCCGGCCTGTTTCAGCTTCTGCTGAATGCCCCGTGGTCCGCCGCCGGCAAGGACTCGCTGGCTGTACGATGCGCTGAGCGCACTCTGCTCTTGTCGCAACCGGTCGCGCGACTCGACGGTGCCGAACTCCGCCCATTGCGATGGCATCCGGCACGAGAGCTGCGGCGCATTGAGGAGCACGAACTTGCGTTTCGCCGATGGCACCCACGCGGCGAACTCTTCCGGTGTGTTGACGTTCTCAGGGATGACGACGACGTCACCCTTGATCCACTTGCCTTTCGTGCCCGGCGTCCACCCCATGGCGGTGACTTCGAGCCCGCGGACGCGCGGGAAAAGCAGCTCGGCGAATGCGGCGCCGTTCTTCCAGCGGTTCCACGTGCCGTAGTTCTCGAGACGTGCAGGAATGCCCCACTTGGCGTAGGTGGCGAGCATGAACGCCTG
>JANNEV010000186.1:0-12553 GCA_031379145.1 Gemmatimonadaceae bacterium | reverse complement strand
CGAGGCGGCGTCGTCCTGGACCAAGGTTACTGAGCGATGGAGTGCAGCATCGTGCGCGCGTGCGTTGGAGTTGCTGCTGGAGGCCGATGTGGCACTCAAGGAAACCACGGTATCGTCTGCGGAGCAGGTGCTCATGACGCTGGTGTTGTCGCTGTGTGCACTGGGACCGCGGAAGCGGAAGGCTGCATGAGCGGGCGCGTCGGTGTTTCGCATGTCGGTGTTCCGCATGTCGGTGTTTCGCATGTCGGTGTTTCGCATGTCGGCGGTGCGCGCCGGGCCGTGCTGGGCATGTTGCTGTGTGGCGGCGCGTTGGTCCCGCCCCGATCCGCTCACGCCCAGTTGAGCAAGGTGACAACGGGGGACAGTGCGCAGAGTGATGGGTTGACAGCGGGCGCAGGTGCACGCGTTGTGATCGCGCGCGCACGTGCACTGGTGGAATCGGGAAAGAGTGTCGCGGCGCGCGCGCTGCTCGATTCGCTCGTTGTGGCGGCGGCCCAGGAGCCGGGCGATTTGGCGGACGCCCTCTATTGGCGGGCGGTGCTTGGCGATCGGGTAGCCGATGCCGAACGCGACTGGAAGCGCATCATAGTGGATGTGCCGTTGTCTCCGCGGGTGCCCACGGCACTGCTTCGGCTTGGCGAGTTGGAGATGGTTCGTGGGCATCCTGCGAGCTCGCGCTCATACCTGGAACGTTTGCTGCGCGACTATGCGGGTGCGCGTGAGCGTCCCAAGGCACTGCTCTGGGTGGTGCGCAGCTATTTTGACGAGCGAGAGGTGGCGCGCGCCTGCCGAACGTTGGGTACGCTGAGTGGGAGCGAGGTGCCCGCGGGTGAGCTGCAGCTGCAGGCGGAGGAGCTCCGTGCCAGGTGTACGCGCGAGGGCGCACGATCGACGACCGCCTCCGCGAGCGCAGTTCCCGTGGCCGCGACTCCCACGCCGCGATCCGGTACGGCAACTGACGGGCCGAAGAAGTCCTCGGCCTCAGGCACGGGTCGATTCAGTGTGCAGATCGCCGCGTACGAAGAGCGTGGGCCGGCTGAGCGGGCATCGTCGCGCATGACTGCGCGCGGGTTGGATGCGCACGTTGACGGCGACGCGGCGCCGTTTCGGGTGCGGATTGGTCACTTCGAGACGCGCGCGCAGGCACAGGCCGCGCTGGAACGCCTGCGCGCACAGGGTCAGTCCGGTTTCATTGTGGTATTGAAACCGTGAGTGGTGCCGCGACCCCGTTGATGCAGCAGTATCGCGAAATCAAGGCGCGGCATCAGGACGCGATCTTGTTTTTCCGGATGGGCGATTTTTACGAGATGTTCTACGACGACGCGGAAACGGCGTCTCGGGTGTTGGGTTTGACGCTGACTGCTCGCAACAATGGCGGTGCCAGTGAGGTGCCGTTGGCGGGCATTCCCGTCAAGGCCGCCGCCGAATACCTGCGGCGATTGGTTGGGCATGGCCATCGTGTTGCCGTGTGTGAGCAGGTGGAAGACCCCAAGCTCGCCAAGGGCATTGTTCGTCGTGAGGTGGTCGAGACGATCACGCCGGGCGCGGTGTTTGCGGATGACATGCTCGATGGCGCACGCGCGAACTACATCTGTGCGGTGGCGACCGGTCGGGACACGGCTCGTGATGGCGAGCGATCGCAGATCGGAATTGCCGCGGCCGATCTTTCCACTGGCGAGCTACGTCTGGCACTGGTCTCCGCGATGGACGCGCCGGCGTTGCTGGCGCGGCTGGCGCCACGCGAGCTGCTGTTGGTGCGCGGCGCAGACGAACAAACCACGTCCTTGGTGAGTCTCGCGCTGGAAGGCGCGTTGGTTACCGAACGCGACGGCTGGGAGTTTGACGCCCAACTCGCCGCGGACGACCTTGCTCGGCAATTTGATGTCCGTGGGCTCGATGGATTCGGACTTGGCATCGCCGACGGTGCCGCGATCGGGGCCGCCGGAGCGCTGTTGCGCTACTTGCGAGAGTTGCAGCCCGGTGGGCTCCCGCACCTGGCCCGCCCGATAGTGGAGCGACCTGGCGGCGTGATGCCACTGGATGAGATGACACGTCGCAACCTCGAGCTGGTGGAATCACTGCGCGGCGGAGAGCTGGCTGGCACGCTGCTGTCCGTGCTGGATCGCACCGTGACACCAATGGGGCAGCGACTGTTGCGGCAATGGTTGTTGGCACCGCTGTTGGAGCGGGAGGCGATTGAGCGGCGTCTTGATGCAGTAACGGTGCTGGTGCGCGATGCGGTGGGGCGCGCGGCGCTGCGTGACGCCCTTGATGGTGTGCGTGATGTCGAGCGACTGGCCAGCAAGGCCGCCGCCGCCCGCGCCACGCCGCGTGAGTTGCGCGCCCTTGGTGACTCGTTGTCGCGGCTGCCCAGTGTGGCGCGGGCGGCACGCGCCGTGCTGGAGCACGCGGCGCAAGGCAACGCCACCGGCGGCTTGCTCGGCGCGCTCCTTGATGACTGGGATGATGGTGAAGACTATGCCGCGCGCATCACACACATGCTTGTTGTCCGACCGCCGCTGGCGATCGGTGAGGAGGACACCATCGCGCCGGGCGTAGATGCGGAACTCGACGAGCTGCGTGCCCTGCGGGATGGTGGCAAGGATGCCATTGCCCACATTCAGCATGAAGAGCGAACCCGTACCGGCATCTCGTCGCTCAAGGTGGGATTCAATCGCGTGTTCGGGTACTACCTCGAAATTTCGAACGCGAACAAGCATCTCGTGCCTGACGACTACCAGCGACGGCAGACACTGACGGGTGCGGAACGGTACGTCACGCCAGCGCTCAAGCAGTACGAAGAACGTGTGCTCACGGCCGGAGAGCGCATCGAGACGCGGGAGCGCGAACTCTTTGAAGCGTTGCGTCGCGAAGCGGGCATGGCTATTGCGCGCTGGCAGGCGGTTGCACGGCGCGTGGCGACTATCGACGTCCTCGGCGCGTTCGCCGACGTGGCGGAGCGCGAGCAGTACTCGCGTCCGGCGCTGCACGACGGATTCGATATGGAGATCGTTGGTGGCCGACATCCGGTGGTGGAGCGGATGATGGCGCGGGAGAAGTTCATTCCCAACGATCTGCTCCTGGCGACGAACGCGCAGCTCATCGTCCTCACCGGCCCCAACATGGCTGGCAAGAGCACCATTCTACGACAGATCGGCCTGATCCAGCTGCTGGCGCAGGTGGGCGCCTATGTGCCGGCACGCCGAGCATCGCTGCCCATTGTGGATCGGCTGTTTACGCGGGTCGGCGCCAGCGACAACCTGGTGCGCGGGCAAAGTACGTTCATGGTGGAGATGAGCGAAACGAGCGCGATTCTGCACACCGCGACACGCCATTCCCTCGTGCTGTTGGATGAAATCGGACGCGGCACGAGCACCTATGATGGCGTATCGATTGCGTGGAGCGTCAGCGAGCATCTGCACGACGCCATCGGGTGCAAGACCGTGTTTGCCACGCACTATCACGAGCTAACCCAGCTGGCCAACGAGCTGCCGGGCGTACGCAACTTCACCGTTGCCGTGCGGGAGGTGGGCGATCAGGTGCTGTTCCTTCACACCCTCGTTCCCGGAGGGGCTGATCGTTCGTACGGGATTGAGGTGGGACGACTGGCCGGATTGCCGGCCGCCGTGATTGCGCGTGCGAAGGAGGTGTTGGCGTTGCTTGAAGGCGAGGGCGCGCAGATGGCGGCCCGGCTCACCGCCGAAGGGTTGGTGGCGCCCAAGAGCGCCACGCGCCGTGGCCCGCGATTGAAGCTGTCCAGTACGGCGCCGATGAGCCAACTCGGGTTCTTCGGTGACGCAGCGTTCGGTGACGCAGCGTTCGGTACGGAGACTCCGCGAGAAGTGGACCCGGCGCACGCGCAACTCGCGCATGCGGTGTCGGCGCTGGAACCCGACGACATGACGCCCATGCAGGCACTCACAGCATTGGCCGCACTCAAGAAGTCGCTCGAGCCCGCGATACCGCGTGAGGGGTAGCCGCTCGCGCCTCATGCGACGGATACGCCGATGAGTGCGCCGTTCAAGCCCACGAAAGCGGAACTGGCGGCCGCCGTGCACCGGACGGTGCCGGACTTGGTCAGCGATGGGCTCGATATCCTTTTCTGCGGCATCAATCCGGGGCTCTACACCGCAGCGACGGGGCGCCACTTTGCGCGCCCGGGCAATCGCTTCTGGCCCGCGCTGTACGGTGCGGGCATTACGCCGCGACTGTTTTCACCGTGGGAGCAGTCCGATCTGCTCGCGATCGGCATCGGCATCACGAACATGGTGATGCGAACCACGGCAACGGCGGCGGAACTCTCTCCGGCGGAGTACGCCCGCGGTGGAGCGCGCTTGACCGCGCTGGTGTTGAGGCACACGCCGAGAGTTGTGGTGTTTCTGGGTATCGGCGCGTATCGATCGGCGTTTGCCCGACCCAAGGCGGCGCTGGGACTGCAGGCGGAGCGTATCGGCTCCAGCGCGCTTTGGGTGCTGCCGAGTCCGAGCGGACTGAATGCAAATCACCAACTGGCCGATCTGGTGGCGCTCATGGCGACGCTGCGCGCATGGGTTCACAGCGACAGCTCCCGCTAGAGCGCTCCCGCTAGAGCGTGAGCACCCGGAGGCCGTATGTTTGAGTGGGATATCTTTCGCCAAGGTCTCCGTAAGGTCTCCGTCCCCTTGCCAGAGCGCACGATGGCACCATCGACTGTTGATCGTTCGACTGTTCGCCCGTCCTGGACTCAGCCCGTCACGCTGTTCTGTGGCGTTGTTGGCCTGGTCCTCAGTACCGGTGCGTTTTCTGCCTGCACTCGCGAGGCGCCTGCGGCCGACAGTGCATCGGCGTCTGCCGCGACTACGCGTACACCAACCTACGTGGCCGATGTGGTGCAGTCCTGGCCGCATGATCCCGACGCCTACACGCAGGGCTTGCTGTGGCATGACGGTCGTATGTTCGAAAGTACGGGTGTGGTCGGCAAGTCGAGCATTCGCGAGGTGGACTACCAAACGGGTCGCGTGCTCCGTAAGCATGACGTGCCCGAGCCCTACTTTGGCGAAGGCATTGTGATCATGGGGAAGGATCTCTACGAAATCACGTGGACCTCCGGCATCGCGTTCGTCTACGATGCGCAGACCTTCGAGAAGAAGCGCCAGTACACGTACGAAGGTGAAGGGTGGGGACTCACCACGGATGGAACGTCCATCGTCATGAGCGATGGCACCTCCGCCATTCGATTCCGGGACCCCGCGACGTTCGCCGTTGTGCGGACCATCTCCGTCACGGACCACGGCACGCCGGTCACGCAGCTGAATGAACTCGAGTGGGTGAAAGGTGAAATCTGGGCGAACGTCTACCAGAGCGATCAGATTGCGCGCATCGATCCCGCCACGGGCAACGTGACCGGCTGGATTGACCTCTCGGGTCTTCTACCGAAGTTGGATCGCACCGGCAGCGAAGACGTCCTCAACGGTATCGCGTACGATGCGAAGGCCGATCGCTATTTCGTCACCGGCAAGTTGTGGCCCAAGCTGTACGAAATTCGCCTGAAGCAGCGCAGCTGAACGCTGCCATCGTTTACGACGACTGCGCAGTGCCAGCGTTGACTACCGCAGACGAACGATCGCGTACCGCAGGGTCGCCGGCAGGGGGCCGCCGTTTGATGAGATGCTGAGCAGCGCGTTGCGTCCACCTTGTATGCCGAAACGCACATAGCTGCTCGCGCCGCCAGCCAAGGTGATGCGCTGTGGTGCGTTGTTCAGCAACTGACGCGCGTTGATGGGATACACACCGAGTGGCGTTCCACTCGAGAAGCGAAGCCCGGGGTAGATGCTGCGGAAGTTCCACGCCGAGATCGCATACCTGGGGTCGAGGGCGGCCGCAGTGGCTGTGCTGAAGTCATCGGCGATGAGCGACACTGTCCAGTCACGCAGATACTCAGCGAAGGCGCCGCCGGGTATCACGCTCGACAGGTTGGCGATGCCGGCGGTCTGCGAGTTTACGACCGCCCGGTAAAACGCGGCCTCTCCATTTGCACCCTGTCGGCCGGCGGCATAGCGCAGGAAATTCCAGCTGGCCCCGCGTGTGGTCAGCGAGTCGTTGGGCGCGTACGGTGAGTTGGTTTCCGGACTCAGGATGAAACTGTAGAAGCGCGAGAAATTCTGTGACGCATAGTTGCTGAATGCCGTTGCCAACGCGGGCGATCCGCCGACGTCCAGAATCGTGAGGTTCTGCCGCGAGGTGAAGCCGGAGATTCGGAAATAGAGCAGCTCTTCCGCCGTGTGCGCGAGCCCTTCATCCAGCCAGGTCTGTTCGTTGGGCACGGCGCCGGTGTTGATGTACAAGCGACGCGATGCGTTGATGAGATGCTGCAACTCGTGCGCGATGGTGCCGAGGTTCAGGACGCCTACGACTTCCTTGGATCGACGATTGTTGTTTACCGCCCCGTTCGGGTCGGGCGCCAGCAGGTACAGCATTTCCTGCTCGTTCGAGGTGGTGCACCCTTGCAGGTTGCCCTTGGTGACCTTGGGGTACAGATCCCGCGCGAAGAAGAAGCCGCCGATGGTGTAGTTCGCACCAGCGGGCGTCAGCGCGTTCACGTTCCGGGTGTAGAACAGGATGATCTTGCCATAGGTGCTGATATTGCTTGGTGCACCAAAGGCCGTGGTGTCCATGGGAAAGACCAGCGTATCAAACCGCGCGACAATATCGGCATACTCGACGTCGGTGTAGCCGCCGCTTGGATTGGTGGTATCGGCCACGACGAATGCCCGTGTCCCCACCGCGGTGACTCGACCCGTTCGCAGGTCTTGGTTGCTGCAGCCCTGATTGGCGTTGGCATTGAGCTTGATGATGTCGCCGACTTTGGCTTCGGCCATCACCGCCCGGACCGGTGCTGCCATGCGATCGGCATACCAGGCCCGCGCACTTGGCACGAGCGGCGTGAGTTCCTGCCGCGCGCGTTCCTGCCGTTCGAACTCCGCCACCTGCACCGGTGACGAGGGCGCTGCGGGCGCTTCGAAGTCGATGCGTGGTGCCGGTGGCTGCAGAATGCCGGCCACCAGAGCCGACGTGGTCGGACCGGTGTTGCCGCTGGCAAAGACGTCGATGGGCGTGATGCTGCTGAAGGAAGTAGCCGTGGAAATGAGCGTCAGGGCGAACTCCGCGTTCACCGCCGCCGGAGCCGCGAGACACGCACTGGCGCTCGAGGTCCCGGTGGGCGGCACGAACACTTCGCCGAGTGCGAGCTGTCGCACCGTCGTGGTGCCGCACGCCGATGCGCCTGCGGCCCCAACGGTGACCGGTACGGTATCGGCTCGGCCCGACGCTTCGGCAATGATGCGCGCGTTTCCGATGCTCACCGCCGTGATCAGTCCGGTGCTGCTGACCGTTGCAACTGCGGCATCCGGGGTACTGAAGTTGAGCGCCTGTCCGACGAGGTCGTTTCCGAACTGATCACGAACGCTGGCTCGCACGCGCAACGTGTCGCCCACACCAAGGAACGCCAGTTCTGGAGTGGCGATCACGTTGGCAGCCGGACCCACGTTGGCCGTGGCGCTGAATGTGACGGGCGTCACGCCACCGATTTGTGCGGTCACTCGCGCCGTCCCGGCAACGGTACCCAGCGTCCAGATGGTACTGGCCACACCACGGCTGTCCGTGGACGAGGCGGAAGGACTGGTGGTGCCGGATCCTGCGCCCGCATCCCAGTCCACACGAACCCCGGTGATCGTCGCTCCCTTGGCGTCGGTGACGACGACGCTGAGCGGGATCGACAAAACGCTGCCCACTGTTCCCGACTGTGCCGCACCAGTTTGTGCGCGCATCGCGGCGGGTGTTTGGGTGGCGTCGGTTGTGCTTTTTCCACACGCGCTCAGCACGGCGGCGCTCAGCGCGGCAAGCAGAACCGTTGCTCGACGTGCGAAACGCGGGGGGAGCGACGTGCACACCGGTGGTGTAGTGGGAAATACGGCCATCGAGACCATCACGTGAGGAGTGCGCATGAGAGATGATAACGCCGAACGACCGGCTGGGATGTAGATTGGTCACACGGCGCGGTTTCTGTAGTACTCGGTATCCTGTGCTGGTGTTTCCGCGTCGGATATAGACCCACTCCCTGGGCTCTTCCCTGTATCTCCCCGAGAGATTCGCACCATGGCCACGACACTTCCCGCTGAACCGATCGCCGCTGCCGGCAGCGACCGTCTCCCTGTAGAACACGTTCGGCACCGTCGCCCCTATGACAGTGTGCTGGACACCATTGGCTGGACGCCGATGATTCGGCTGGCCAGAGTGGGGAAAGGGCTGCGGACGCCACTCTATGGCAAGGCGGACTATTTCAATCCCGGCGGGAGCGTGAAAGATCGCATCGGGATGCCATTGATCGAGTCGCATGAGAAGGCGGGACGCCTCAAGCCTGGGGGCACGATTGTCGAAGCGACCAGCGGCAATACGGGTGTCGGGCTGGCGATTGCGGCGGCGCTCAAGGGGTACAAGTGCATCTTCACCATGCCGGACAAAATGTCCCAGGAGAAGGTGCGATTGCTCAAGGCGTTCGGTGCCGAAGTCATTATCACGCCCACTGCGGTGCCACATGATCATCCGCAGAACTACGTGATGATGGCGAAGCGCATTGCCGCTGAGACACCTGGGGCGGTGCTGGCCGGGCAGTTCGAGAACGCGGCCAATCCGGCGGCCCATGTCGCCACGACCGGTCCGGAGTTGTGGGAGCAGAGCGAGGGACGCATTACGCATTTTGTTGCGGGCGCTGGTACTGGTGGCACGATCACCGGCGTTGGGCGGTACCTCAAGTCCATGAACCCCAAGATCAAGATCATCGCCGCCGACCCGCAGGGCTCCGCGCTCGCGGAGATCTGGCGGTCGAACGGGGAAGGGCATCCGGTGGGCGCGCCGTACAAGGTGGAAGGCGTTGGGCAAGACTGTGTGCCTGAGACGCTCGACATGAGCGTGGTGGACGAATTCATCACCGTCAGCGACAAGGATGCCTTTGCAATGGCGCGCAAGCTCACGCGTGAGGAAGGCATTTTCGTGGGCGGATCCGCCGGGATGATTGCGCATGCCGCCGTCTCGGTGGCACGACGGGTGAATGATCCGGACGCGTTCGTGGTCACGTTCCTGTGTGACACGGGCGAGCGCTATCTCAGCAAGGTGTTCAACGACGAGTGGATGCGAGAGAACCAGATGCTCGATGCCACCACGACGACCATCGAATCGGTGCTGGGGCGCAAGGACGCGAGTGCGCCGGCCATGATCAGTGTGGCGCCAGGTGCCACGGTGCGGCAAGCCATTCGCCTCATGGCGTTGCACGACGTGTCGCAGGTTCCGGTGATGGACGGGACCGTGTGCGTGGGCAGCGTGGCGGAGTCGCAACTTACCAGCATGAGCCTGGCCGATGCACGGGTACTGGATCAGACGGTGAGCGACGCGATGGACCAGCCCTTTCCCACGGTCGATGCGGATGCACCCGTGGAAAGCGTGGCCAAGCTGCTCAGCAAGAGCAACCGCGCGGTTCTCATGAAGCGCGACGGGATCGTGCAGGGTATTGTCACGCGCTTCGACGTGCTCGAGTACCTCATGCACCGATAGGAGAGTCCAGCGCGCGGCATCGACGGGTCAGACACCCGCTGCCGGGCGTCTCCTCGCGTCGAGGGTCGAAGGGCGTTATTGTCGGGCACGTTTTTCACACGTCCTTCGACCGCCTTTGATGACCATGTCCATTCGTCGCGCGCTATCCGTTGGTGCCAGCATGTTCTCGATCGTGGCGGTTCGCGCATTGCATGCGCAGTCCGCGCCGATTCCCGTGGCGCAGGAGTTCTCGCGCCTGCACTTCCGCTCCATCGGACCAGCCACCATGTCCGGGCGCGTTGCGGACGTGGCCGTGTACGAGGCCAATCCCGCCATCTTCTACGTGGGCACCGCCCACGGCGGTGTCTGGAAGACCACCAGCAACGGTACCATGTTCACGCCGCTGTTTCAGGACAACGGCCTGATGGCGATTGGCGACGTGGCGGTGTCTCAGAGCAATGCCGACCTGGTGTGGGTGGGTACCGGCGAGTCCAACAATCGCCAGAGCACGTCGTGGGGCAGCGGCGTGTACAAGTCCGTCAACGGCGGTACCACGTTCATGCTCATGGGGTTGCCCACGTCCAAGCATATCAACCGGATTCTCATCCACCCCGCTGACAACAATGTGGTGCTGGTGGCGGCGACCGGACCGCTCTTTGGCAGTGGCGGTGAGCGCGGGGTGTACCGCACCGCCGATGGTGGCGCCACCTGGACACGCGTGCTCTCCGGCGATGACGATACAGGCGCGAACGATCTGGCCATGTCGGCCACCGATCCCAACGTCATGTACGCGTCGATGTATCAGCGGCGTCGCACCACCTGCTGCATGAACGGCGGCGGCCCCGGAAGCGCGCTGTACAAGAGTACTGACGCTGGAGTCACGTGGACCAAGGTCACCGGAACGGGCTTCCCCGCTGGTGCGCTTGGCCGTATTGCAGTGGACGTGTATCGCGGTGACGCGAACATCGTGTACGCGAGCGTCGAGGGTCCGTCTGGTGCGCGGGCGGCCGCGGCCGAGGGCGGACCTGGTGAGGCCGGTGCGCCGGCAGCGTCAGCGGGGCCGCCAGCTGCGGGCGGATTCATCACCGGTCTCTATCGCTCCAATGATGGCGGTGCCACATGGACCAAGCAGAGCAGCACCAACGCGCGCCCGATGTACTTCAGCCAGGTCCGGGTTGATCCCAGCAACGCCGATCGTGTCTACATGGGCGGCGTGGGTCTGCACATGTCGGTCGATGGTGGCAAGACGTTCGAGACGGACGCCGCGCTGGTGACGCATGACGATGTGCACGCCATCTGGATCAATCCGAAGAATGCCGATCATGTATTGATTGGCAACGACGGCGGCTTGGCCATTTCCGCGGACATGTCGCGCACGTGGCGGTTTCTGGAGAACCTGCCGGTCGGGCTGTTCTACCACGTGAGTTACGATATGTCGATGCCGTACAAGGTCTGCGGCGGCATGCAGGACAACTACGACTGGTGCGGGCCCAGTGCGTCGCGCATGAATCGCGGCATCTTCAACTACGACTGGTTCCAGGTGCTGGGCGGTGATGGCTTTGTTGCCATCCCGGATTTACGAGACGCACGCATTGTGTACACGGAGTCGCAGGACGGCAACATGATCCGCCGCAACATCGTGACGGGGGAATCGAAGAGCATTCGGCCCACTTCGCAGAATGTCACCAATGCCACCGCCGGCGAGACGTATCGGTTTCACTGGGACACGCCGATGATGCTGTCGCCACGCGATCCAGGCGTGTTGCTGTCGGCGGCCAATCGGGTGTTTCGGTCCACCAATCGTGGTGACTCGTGGGAGGCCATCAGCCCCGACCTCACCAAGAACGAAAAGCGCGACAGCATTGTCACCATGGGTGTGATGGGCACCAACATCACCATCTCGCGCAACGACGGGATCTCGGCGTGGCCCACCATCGTGGCGCTTGGCGAATCGCCGAAGCAGGCGGGCATGTATTACGCCGGCACGGACGACGGCACGGTGAGCATGACCAGCGACAACGGCAAGAGCTGGCAGAACATCACCAGCCGTCTGCCCGGATTCCCGGCCGGGCATGCATTTGTCTCGCGAGTGGCGCCATCCCGTTTCGATGCCAAGGTCGCGTACATCGCGGTCACCAACTATCGACAGAACGACTACGATCCGTATCTGTGGGTGACTACGGATGGTGGTGCGACCTTCCGTTCGATCGCGTCGGGTTTGCGCGGCGAAGTGGTGCGCACCATCACGGAAGACACGCGCAACCCGGATGTGCTGTATGTCGGCACGGAAACAGGGATCATGCTCACGCTCGACCGTGGCGCGACATGGCGTCGATTGAAGGCGAACTTTCCCGATGTGCGGGTGGATGAGTTGACCATTCATCCGAGAGACAACGCGCTGTTGGTCGCGACGCACGGTCGCGCGATCTGGGTGCTTGATCACCTGGAGCCGATTCAGGAGTACACCGCGGCGCAACAGGCTGAGGCCGCGTTGTTCACGCCGGCGCCGGCGTTGCAGTGGAAGAGCAAGGACGATCGAAACGATGAGTTCTGGGGACATCTGTTCTTCACGGGCGAGAATCCCCCAACCGAAGCCGTGTTGCAAGTGCACTTCACCAAACCCGCAGTGAAGCCGCTGCTGCGTATCAGCACGGCGGCAGGCAAGGTGCTGCGTGAGCTGCCGATACCTGAGGCACGCAACATGGCGGGCATTCAGACGGTGTGCTGGGACCAGCGATTGGAGCCGATTCCGGCCATTGCGCCGGCCGGCGGTCGTGGCGGCG
Organism: Gemmatimonadaceae bacterium; assembly: GCA_031379145.1. Taxonomy (GTDB): domain Bacteria; phylum Gemmatimonadota; class Gemmatimonadetes; order Gemmatimonadales; family Gemmatimonadaceae; genus Gemmatimonas. Next base: position 206 of record JANNEV010000186.1, on the reverse strand, counting down.
CGGGTGCGGGTGGTGCAGCGGGTGCGGGTGCTGCCGGCGCGGCAGGCGGACGAGGAGCCGGTGCAGGAGGTGCTGCACCAGGTGGCGGACGTGTGATTCCTGGCATGCCGGTGCCGCTGCCAACCATTGGCTATCTGCCGGAGAACCCATGCGCGGCTCCGGGACCGGTTGGTGGCTTCGGCGGCGGCTTCGGCGGCGGCGCGCAG
>JANNEV010000180.1:0-9331 GCA_031379145.1 Gemmatimonadaceae bacterium | reverse complement strand
CTCCGCTGGGGTCATGGAGGCGAGCACGTTGTACGCGCCGCGCACCTTGAATGACCCGGTGGGGTTCTCGAACTCGCACTTGTAGTACACGTCGGTGCCGAGCGTGTCCGACAGCGCCGTGGCGCGCATCAGGCGCGTGGGTGCAAGCACACTGTGCAAGCGAGCAGTAGCGGCGCGCACGGCGTCGAGGTCCGGCAGGATACGCGGGTCGGGAGACAGTCGGGTCATGGGCATACGATCGCACCGGCTACGCTGATGACGCAATGGCTCACACGCTTCGTGCGAGGCGTAGTCACGATGTCAGCTCGAGCGCACCCGATTGGTGCGAGGCATGCAGCGCCACGTATTGCTTCACATCGAACTTGAGCTTCGCCCGTGACGTGACCATCGGTCGCAGCCCGCCCCAGATGGGCTTGTTCCCCCACGGGCGATCCCACAGGCCGAGACACCACATGATGCCGCCCACGCTGTTGGGGTCGCGTCCATCCAGCGCATACTTGTCGTTGAGATGGAACAGCCAGCTGCGCGCCTGTTCATAGTCGCGCGTCCACAGGAGCATCGTCTTGCCCCACAGCATGCGGGGATAGTTATGGATAAGTCCCGTGCGCACCAGCTGACGCTGTGAGGCGTTCCATAGTTCGTCGTGCGACTCCGAGCGTTCGAGGGCAGGGAGATCGTAGAGCACGGGTCGCGCGTCGCCAACATGTTCCGCCATCGTGCGACGAATCCAGTCGGGCAGCGACGACAGCTGATCGAACGCCGGCGTGCGTATGCACCAGTTGAACGAGAGTTCGCGCCAGGTGGTCACCTGCTGTACAAACGCGTCGAGATGTTCCGCCGCGGCGCCCGACGCGCGTGCCTCGCGCACCACACGCGCGGACGGAATCATCCCGTAGTGCAGGTACGGAGAGAGTACGCTGGTGCCAAGTGCGTCGCTGGCCTCGTTCCGTCGGGCGGCGTAAGCCGGCAGGGTGTCGCGCACGAACGCATGCAATCGTTGTTCGGCGGCGTCGCTGCCTCCGCGCATCGTCACGGCAGGCACCGTGTGATCGATGTCGCAGGCCGCCACCTCGCACGCGATGTCGCTGTCCGTCATGCTGCCGAGCGCCAGTGGAGCGGTGCGTAACGTTTCCAGAATGGATGCGCGAAGCGCCGCGCTCACCGGCACCTGCGGCACGTCTTCAATGACCGTCTCAATTGCCGCGTCCAGCAACTTGGCCAACTTGGGGCGAAGAGTGCGGGCCGCATACTCCGCCTTGACGAACGTTCCGCTTGGTACGGTGCACACACTGTCCACCGCCAGCACTCGGCAGTTCACCCGATCGGCGAGGCGTGCGGTGCGTTCGCGAACGCCGGCCGTGGGAAAGAGGTCGGTGAAGACAACGTACGCACGCGCGGCCAGCCGGTCGACGACGCGTCGATCATCGTCTCGTCGCCTCCGGAGCACGAACTGGAAGTGCAGCCCCTGCGCGTCGGCCCGGCGTGCGGTCTCGCGTGCACCCTGCAGAATGAACGTGTGGTGCCGAGCTGAGGCGTGAGGGTACGTGGGGTCGAGCCCCTGGTGAATGATGAGCGGCCGGTTGATTCGATTGGCCGTTCGGATCGCGGCTCGCAGCCCCCAGTTCTCCTCCAGCCGGTGCGTGGACTGCATCCAGTACAGCACGAACTCTCCCTCGGCGTGGTAGGTCTTGCCGTTGAGGTCGACGGTACGACCCACCAGCTGGTCGCGGACGAAATCGGAGGTGAGCGCGTGCGGCACGGAGATTGGGTTTGGGGCGTGAGTCGTGCGCCAGGAGCTGGACGAACGCGGCACGATGCGATTGTGCACCTGTAAGCGCCACAAGGGGTTGGCGGGTTTCCATGGCTCTGCTGACTTGACACCGGGCGGCGGCGGGCTACCTTCCCACCGTTACCGGAATGGCCCCGCGCTTCAGGTGCGGGGCTTTCCGTTTCACCGGAATGCAGTGAATTCCGACCACATCGGGGCTGTAGCTCAGCTGGGAGAGCGCTGCATTCGCATTGCAGAGGTCAGGGGTTCGAGCCCCCTCAGCTCCATAAATAGCAGGTGTACCTGCACGGATTGTGACGACGGCCGATGAGTTTGTGACCCATCGGGAACCATGATCGTACTAACGTGTAGATGAGTGAAGGCCCGCCGCTGATCGGTAGGACGGAGAGTTCCAATGACAGCGTGCGTGGCACCTCGTTCCCCCCGGAGACCCAGTCTCCGGGGGGTTGTTGTTTCTACCCGGCCGTGGCCGCTATATCGGCTCGCATCGCTGCCATCACCTCGGCAATGAATCGCTGCTCCTCGAGCTCCACCCTGCCCTGATAGTCGCTCATGGCTCCAAAGCCGAGGTTCCCGAGAAAGCGCATGATCGCACTTTCTCGAACGGCGACGTCAAACCGCCGGCTCAGCAAGGTCTGTCCGGCCGGTCCCGTGCGGAGCGCGAGCGAGAAGATCATGCCGGTTCCCTCGAACGGCCGCTGAAGCGGTGTGCGCAGCATTCGCTCGGCAAACAGTGGCAAGTCCCACTCTGGCTCGGTGGTGAAGCGCATGGCCCAGCCGCGTTCGACCGGGGTCCGTACATGGACGAAGTCGCCCAGCAGGTTCGACGCACCCACCGTAAAGAGTCCGAACTTTGCGGTGACGTCGACGCGCACGCGCAGCGAGTCGGGCATGCGGCGCGCGCCACCTCGCAGCGGCTGTAGCTCGCCGTCGTGCGTTCGAAATCTCACCACCATCCGGGAGTGAACCGACTGCGCGTCGAACCAGTCGGCACCCGCACGGTCGCTCAATCTGAAGCCGTAGGTGGCGGGCTCCACGTACTTGGCTACGTACCCGGCGAGGGCCGGATACCCGGGACGCAGACTTTTGCCGTGCACCAGGATGTGCAAGGCCACGAGCGTCGATCCGTCCGCTTGCGCGGTGGTCTGGAGGGAATCGATGGTGAACAGTCGTCCCAGTGCCAACGTGGTGCGAGGAAACGCCGTCTGGTAGTCGATGCGCACCGCCGCCGGTGGTCGCTCGGCCGAGGCGAAGAGCGCGCGCACGATGTCGACGGAGCGGGCCGGCGAGAGTGACCCCACCGCGTGATCCACTTCGGTCTTCCAGAGCCAGTCGCCGCTACCCTGGAGTTGCTGTAGCTGAATGAGGTGCCGTTGATCGCCGGTGCGAGTGGGCAACGGCACGCGGAGACGATCAACAAAGGCGAATTGCCCGCTCCCGGGCCCAGTGCCGGTGAGCCCTGCGCTCAGCTCCAGGTCACGCTCAGCGCCGAGCGGCGTGCTGCGCATGCCGGTCCAGAGGGACGTGTCGCGAGCAAGTTTGGACGGGGCCAGCGCGTACCGGGCGATGCGGTCGCGGGCATGGGCGAACCGTGGCGAGAGCGTGACGCGCGTAAAGCGCGCCTCGAACGCCGAGAGCAGTGCGTCGGCGTGCGCACGCGCGACGGAGGGTTCGGCGCTGTACGCGAGGGTGACGGCCCTGCACGCTGTGCTCGAGGCGATGGCGAAGGTGGCCAACGCAACGGAGGCAGATACGACGCGCGAGGCCGCTCTGCCGGGTGCGCGCGCGTGCACGACATGATCCATATGCATGGGTACACCGGGAGTCGCACCCCGTGCCGGAAGTCGGGCGGGACGGGTTAACTTACCGGCTTCCCTATTCCAAGCCAACGCCGTGTCCGATTCGTCCCTCCCCGATTCCTCGTCACCGTCACCGTCACCGTCACCGTCACCGTCGTCGGCCGTCCGTCGCGACTTCATCCGTGAAATGGTTGCGGAGGATGTCGCCACTGGAGGCTTCGGACGTGCCCCAGCCACGCGGTTCCCGCCGGAGCCCAACGGGTTCCTGCACATGGGGCACGCCAAGTCGATCTGCCTGAACTTCGGCATCGCGCAGGAGTTCGGCGGCACGTGCAATCTGCGGTTCGACGACACGAATCCGGCCACGGAAGACGTGAAGTTCGTGGAGGCGATCAAGAACGACGTGCGGTGGCTTGGGTTTCAGTGGGACGCGGAGTATTACGCCAGCGACTACTTCGAGCAGCTGTACGACATCGCTGAACGTCTCGTGGTGGCGGACAAGGCGTACGTGGATTCGCAGAACGAGGAAGAGATCCGCGTGGGTCGTGGTACGGTGACGGTCCCCGGCGTAGCCGGTCCGTTCCGCAGTCGCACCGTCGAAGAAAACCTGGATCTGTTGCGACGCATGCGCGCCGGGGAGTTTCCGGATGGTGCGCACGTGTTACGTGCGAAGATCGACTTGGCGCACGACAACATGATCATGCGCGATCCGCTGTTGCTGCGTATCCGGCATGCGCATCACTATCGGCGCGGCAACGACTGGTGCATCTACCCGCTGTATGATTTTGCGCACGGCCTGAGCGATGCCATCGAGGGCATTACGCGATCCCTGTGCACACTCGAGTTCAAGGACAGTCGGGAGATTTACGATTGGTTGGTGGAGCAGGCTGGTTTCGTGAACCCGCCGCGCCAAACCGAGTTCGCGCGTCTTGAGCTCGACTACACCGTGCTGAGCAAACGCAAGCTGCTGCGACTGGTAAACGAAGGGCATGTGTCGGGGTGGGACGATCCACGTATGCCGACTATTGCCGGCCTTCGCCGTCGTGGCGTCCGGCCCGAAGCCATTCGTGCGTTCGCGGATGCCGTGGGGGTGACGCGCAATCGGCAGCGCGTGGAGATCGGCATGTTCGAGCATACCATTCGCGACGATCTCAACATGGTGGTGCCTCGTGTCATGTGCGTGGTGAACCCCATCAAGGTGGTGCTCACCAATTATCCGGACGGGCAGGTCGATCTGTTCGACGCATCCTACTATCCGCACGACCCGTCGCTCACGGGCACGCGAGCGCTGCCGTTTTCGCGCGAACTCTGGATCGATCGCGACGACTTCATGGAGGACCCGCCCAAGAAGTTCTACCGGCTATCGCCTGGACGGGAAGTCCGGCTGCGCTACGCGTACCTGATCACGTGTCAGGAGGTGGTGAAGGACAACGCGGGGAACGTCGTGGAGGTGCATTGCACGTACGATCCGGCCACGCGTGGCGGTGATGCGCCGGATGGCCGGAAGGTGCAGGGTACCATTCACTGGGTGTCGGCCGCACATGCGCTGGACTGCGAGGTTCGTCTGTACGATCGGCTGTTCTCGCAGCCCGATCCGGAAGACGCGCCAGACGAACAGGATTTCCTGACGGCGCTGAATCCGGAATCGCTGACGGTGATGTCACAGGCCAAGATCGAGCCCAGTGTGGCGGCCGATGTCGTGGACACGCGCTACCAGTTTGAGCGCGTTGGCTATTTCTGGCGCGACCAGGCAGACACCTCGGCGCTGCGCCCGGTGTTCAATCGGATTGTCGGATTGCGTGACAGCTGGGCCAAGGTAGCGAAAAAGGGGTAGGCGCTGACGGGGTCAGGCACTACCGCGGGAGGCGTGGCACCCTGTATCTTGTGCCTCGCTGATCGCGATAACGTCATCAGCGAGGCCAGCTGCCCCTTAGCTCAACTGGCAGAGCGTCCGACTCTGACTCGGAAGGTTCTAGGTTCGACCCCTAGAGGGGCAATGCAGTAAGCACAGTATTCACAACCACTTAGCCCCGGCCACGTGCCGGGGCTTTGTGCGTGCTGGATGTGCACGAAACCTTTTCATCGTCGTTTCGGTACTCCGGGAGGTGGGAGCATGCTGGCCGAGCGTGTTCTGCCACGGACAACCGCGCGGCGGCCACTTCAATGATGTGTGGCGCCGCTCCCCTTACCTCGGGAACGATCATGATGCGTACGGCTCCATTCAGTACCTCTCGGTTGCTGCGGCTTGGAGCGAGTGTGGCCCTCCTGACGCTCTCAAGCGAAGCCGCGAGCGCGCAGGCGCCCATGCCGGGCTATGGTCCGTTCACCGGCAGGTATCGCGTGGTCAGCCGCACCCACCAAACGCAGGTGCAGATGGGGCAGACACAGGAATTCGAGAACTCCTCGAGTGAGGTGTCGACCATTGTGGTGGCCAAGAGTGGCGCGGCGCTTTCGCTGTCCATGCGCACGGATTCTGCATCGGCAACGACCACGGCACCCGTTCCAGCCCCGGACGTGAGCGTCCTGGTCGGCGCAACCTTTGCCGGCGCCATGGGATTCGACGGGCAAGTGACCGGCAGCACCGTCACGGACAAAGGCGGCAAGCCGTTGGATTCCCCGCTGGCGACGGCGATGAAGTCGTTTCTTCCCAAGCTGAAGGTGGGGGCCACCGTCGGATCATCATGGGACGACTCCACGTCGACCAGCGCGATGCAGAATGGCACGAGCGTGACCACAAAAACGGTCGTCACGTATACACTGGCGGGCGACACGACGATCGCCGGAACGAAGCACTGGAAGCTTGGCACCGTGAGCTCGGGTACGCTGGATGGAACCGGTAATCAGAGCGGAGCTGACTATACCCTGAAAGGCACGATCACGGGTCAGGGTATGCTGGTCGTTGGCGCCGGCGGCGTGCTCGTGGGGGCAGACAATACGAACGAAGTCAAAATGATCGTCGACGTGCCGATGGCGGGTATGCAGATCCCCATCACACAAAAGTCGACACGCACCATCGCTCGCATACCGTAAGCCTACCGAAAAATGTTAACCCGTGAAGGTCTCACTCCTCATCGGCCTCGTCTGCATCGGTTCCCAAGCGCTCGCGCAACCGTACGGCGATTTTCATTGGCGGAACGCATTTCTGGGGACATGCAGATTTCGCGTTGACCAAATCCGTGTGGGCTGTTGGTCAGGGGATGGGCTACGGCGTGGACTTGCACCAGAACCGCCTCGTCCCTTTCGTCGAGCCGAACATCAGTGCCGAGAATCTCTCGGCGGTTGAACGCGATGAACCGGCGCATCCTCAAACGTATGCGTTCCGGGGGCTGAGGCCAGGCCTCACGTTCGGATGGGACCTTCGTCCAGATCGGCTGCAGTCGCTGATCTTGCGTACCAATTTGCGATGGTCGCCGAATCTCAATGTCACCATGGGGAACGGCACGAAGAACACCTTCGAGCAACTGGAGTTCAATTTCATCCAGGCTGTTGTGTACCCACAACGGATGTTTCGGAAGAAGTGAGGGATCCGATTTGGGGGTGCTGGTCCCGCCGTGACTCCCAAAGCAGACGCCCCAGATCAGCCCGTGAGCAGGCCGAGTGCGAGCGCCGTTTTCACGAAATCGGCGCGACGATGCAAGCCTGTCTTTACAGTGATGCGGCGGCGATAGGTGTCAACCGTCTTCACGGTGATCCCGAGTTGCTCAGCGACGGCCCGACCGCTGTGCCCCTGCGCGATGCCGACCAGCACCGCCATTTCTCGTCGACTGAGCGCCGCGACCATCCGCTCTTCCGGGCACGATGGATCGCCGCGCGGGGACGCGCGCGAGCCGGACGCGCGCGAGCCGGATGCGAGAGCGCCGGATGCGAGAGCGCCGGATGCGAGCGTGAGTACGCCGGAAGCACGCAGATACCTGCCGCCGGACGCAACCGCGTCAATCGCCTCGCGTAGCTCGATAAGCGTGGCACTCTTGAGCAGGAATCCGACCACTCCCGCATCGCACAGCTCCCGGATGCGATCCGGGTCTTCGGTGTCGCTGAGGGCGACGGTGAACGGCGGCTTCGGCAGTTGGTTCAACGCCAAAACCGTGCGCAGTGCCTCGCCGAAACGCATGTCACCGTTCAACAGCACGACTTGCGCGCCGCCGTTGGCCACCAGCGACAAACATTCGTCGCGGCGTGCGGTATCACCGATGAATACATACCTGGGATCGTGCGCCAACAGGGATCTCAGCGCGTGGCGCATCAGGTGCTGATCGTCGAGGAGTACCAAACGAATCGGCTCCAGGCTGGGGCGAATGCCGCGGCGCTGAGCGTCGAACGCCAGCGGCACGATCATTCGCTCCTCCGGCTGCGCAGTGGCTGACGCGACCTCCTTCGTCCTTGGCCGTCGTGTGTACGTGCCGGTTGATGCCATGCCGTCCCTCTGTTGGATAGATCGACGCGGACTCTGCAGCGCTTACGGACTGCGTGGCGACCCGAACCGAGGTAACCTGGCGCATCACCGGAACACGCTCGCGCGACACTGTGTCGGCTGCCGCATCGCACGCTACAACGCGAGATGACGACTCCGGTCCGCAAAAACACTGACGGTGGTGTGGGTGTTTCGCTGGTCTTGCGTACGGCAACGACACCGCGTGCGGATCCAAGCGCACGTCGACCTGCTCCGTGGTGCGCGACCGTGAGTACGCGTCAGCGTTTCCCGTACAAAACGACGTCCGCTGTCCGACAAACAGCGACACGTGTTGCGCTGACGTCCCATCGTCCCTGCGGTGATCGTTCAAGACGACGCTACAGCCAGACCGTCGTTATTCGAGCAGCACGAGGGTGAGTCCTGAAGCACTCGTGATTGCCAGCAGTTGGTCGCGCCCGAAGGCGTCGCTGCGAATGTCGATCGATGCTGCCTCGGCGATGGCATGCGTCACGTGCATACCGTGCAGTTCGCTCGCCCCGAACATCAGCGCAACCCGACCATCGGCGCGATCGTAGGTGGCCCCGATCAGCGGCAACCCGTGGCCCAGATGCTGCGAACCGATGTCGGGCTGATCGATCTCGACGGTGCACCGGCGACCCTGGTTGCGCGCGGCGAACGCGTTCAGCTCCTGATCGTATGATTCGCGTGTGACGTGCTGCGTGTTCAACTCCGCCCCCCCGAGCTGCCGAGCCACGGCGTGGGTGCGAGCAGTTCCGGGAACGAAGAACACGGAACATGGCGCGTTTCGCAGCAGCGCCGTCGCAACGCTGCCCAATATCATGCGGCGCAGAAATCCGTAACCGTGAGTGGCGGACACTACCAGGTCGGCGCCGGTCGATTTGACCACCGCCAGCAATTCGTCGGTGGCATCGCCCTCAAGAAGTCGCTCTTCGATCGTCAGCCCAGGATGCTGCAGCCGCTGGGAGAGTGAACGAAGCAGCGTCTGCGCCTGCTCGCGGTAGGTGACGGCCTGTGGCAGCAGGCGCGGGTCCAGCTGCTCGAATGGTGGCGCCACGTGAACGAGAATGATCGTCGCATCAGGTGCGACGAGCGGGAGCGCCACCTCTGCCGCATAGATGCTATACGCACTGAAGTCGGTGGCAATGACCACCGTGCGCGGCAATCTCGTGAGCGTGGCTTCGGCCGCCAGCACCGGTACGTCACCTAACTGCAGCAATCGGAGCACGGATTCTCCGCCAATCCAGCGTGCGAGGCGGTCGTGCCGGCCACGTCCGACTACGAAGGCGCGTGCGTTCAGCGCGTGTGCCTGCG
>JANNEV010000312.1:0-3345 GCA_031379145.1 Gemmatimonadaceae bacterium | reverse complement strand
CACTGGGATCGTCGTCCGACCTGCTGGTCGGCGAATGGACGATTGCCATCGGGAATCCGTTTGGCTTTGTGCTCGGCAATACGGAGCCCAGTGTCTCGGTGGGCGTGGTGAGCGCGGTGGGGCGGAATCTCGCCGGACGTGGAGACGGCGGTGGTGTGTACGTGGACATGATCCAGACCGACGCGGCGATCAATCCCGGCAATTCAGGTGGACCGCTGGTGAATGCCAACGGTGAGGTGATCGGCGTCAACAGCTCGATCTATTCGCCAAGTGGCGGCTCGATCGGGCTCGGGTTCGCGATTCCGATTGATCGTACGAAGCGCATCGTCGACGATCTGCTTGAACACGGCGCAGTCAAGCAACCCTGGGTTGGCCTCCGTCTCCAGTCTCCGCAGGCACAAAGCGCCCGCGAAGCTGCCTCCGCCGGCGCCATTGTGGCCCGTGTCGTGCCCGGCTCTCCCGCGGCACGAGCCGGAGTGGAGATCGGCGATCAGATCGTGCGCGTCGGAACGCGACGGGTCCGGAACGTTTTTGACTGGGACGCTCGATTGCTCGACTTGCGTGTTGGCGAACCCCTAGCGGTGACGGTGCGTCGCCGGGGACAGGAGCTGAGCGTGAACCTGCGTGTCGCGGAAGCGCCTGAAGTCAGCGCGCGGAAGGTCACCGTGTTGCGCGAGCTCGAGCTGATATCGGTAACGGAGTCGATTCGTCAGGAACGGGCCATCGATGCGCGTGCCGGCGCCTTGGTCTACAAGGTCTCAGAGCGTATCAGCGACGAAATCGGCCTGCAGTCTGGTGACGTGATCGTCCAGGTAGGTCGGACGCGTATCACTGGCGCCGAGCAGGCGTCGAGCGCCATTGATTCCTACGGCGCTCGCGGGCCGGTCTTTCTCGTGTTCGAGCGGAGCCGTCAGCTGCTCCAGACGTCTTTTTCACTGCGATGACTCCTGTTGATTCCGTGACCGCGCCCGACCACGCTACCTACTCCTCCCCGCTCGCTGAACGGTACGCGTCGCGAGCCATGCTGTCGCTCTGGGGCGCGGAAACGCGATACGGACTTTGGCGTGAGCTGTGGCTGGCGTTGGCCGAGGCGCAGCAGTCGCTCGGCGTCACCATCCCCGACGAAGCCCTCGCGCAGATGCGGGCCCATCAGACGGATTTCGATTTCGCCGCGGTCGCGGCGTACGAGAAATCGTTTCGGCACGATGTGATGGCGCATGTTCACGCGTTCGGAGACCTTGCACCCGCTGCGCGACCGTTCATCCATCTGGGTGCGACCAGTTGCTACGTGACGGACAATGCGGAGCTCATCCTGATGCGACGCGCGCTCGGCCTGTTGCGCGACAAGCTGCTTGACACGCTCGACGCGCTCGCCGGGTTTGCGCGCGAGTGGCGAGATCTGCCGACGTTGGGATATACGCACCTCCAGCCGGCGCAACTCACGACGGTCGGGAAGCGAGCAACACTGTGGATGCAGGACATCCTGCTGGACCTCGAGGATCTCGATTTTCGTGTCGCGCAGATGCCGTTTCGCGGTGTGAAGGGCACGACGGGTACGCAAGCCAGCTTCCTGTCGATCTTCGACGGGGATCACGCGAAGGTGCGGGAACTCAATCGATTGGTCACGGCGCGGATGGGTTTCAAGACGGCCATCCCGGTGAGTGGCCAGACGTACTCTCGAAAGATCGATGCGCAGGTCCTAAGCGTGGTCGCCGGCATCGCAGCCACGGCGTCGAAATTCTCGGGCGACGTGCGCATGCTTCAGGCCTTCGGCGAAATTGAGGAGCCGTTCGAGAAGAAGCAGATTGGCTCCTCGGCCATGGCGTACAAGCGGAACCCCATGCGCTCCGAACGCATTGCCTCGTTGGCGCGATTCGTGCTTTCGCTCGAGCCAAACGCCAACCAGACCCACGCGGTCCAGTACTTCGAGCGAACGCTCGACGATTCAGCGAATCGTCGACTGGCAATTCCGGAGTCGTTTCTGGCGACGGACGCCATTCTCGTGCTCATGCAGAACGTCGTCCGCGGGCTCGAAGTACATCCGGCGCGCATTCGACGTCGGGTTGACGATGAGCTTCCCTTCATGGCGACTGAAGAAATCATCGTGCGTTTCGTGCGCGCGGGCGGCGACCGTCAGGAGGCGCACGAGCTGATTCGTGGGCACAGCATCGATGCATCCCGTGCGGTCAAGGACGGCGCACCTCGTAACGATATGCTTGAACGGCTTGCGGCAGATCCTGCGTTCGGCATTCCGCTGGAGGACCTGAAAGCGGCGGCCGAGCCATCGCGTTTCGTCGGCCGTGCGCCGCAACAGGTCGATGAGTTTCTCGCGGAAAACGTTGCCCCGTGGCTCGCCGGTGAGCGCACACCAATGACCGTTGAGGAGGTGCGCGTATGAGCACGTCGGTCGTCACGACGGCGCTGCCGCTCCCGCTGCTCCGCCGCGGGAAGGTGCGCGACGTGTACGTCGTGGATGATGATCGACTGTTGCTCGTGACGACCGATCGGATCAGCGCCTTCGACGTCGTCATGCACGAACCGATTCCGTACAAGGGCGCGGTGCTCACGCAGCTGACGGCCTGGTGGCTGGCGCAGCTGAGCGGCACGGTGGAACATCACCTGCTGACGGCGGACACGGACGCGATCCTGGACGCGGTTCCCTCGTTACTGCCGTTTCGGGACAGCCTCGCGGGGCGCGCGATGTTGTGCGTGCGGGCCGATGTGGTGCCGATCGAGTGCGTGATTCGCGGATACATTACCGGTTCGGCATGGAAAGAGTACGCCGCACACGGCACGCTGGCGGGTGAGGTGCTCCGCGCCGGACTCCGGGAAAGCGAGCGACTCGATCCGCCGATCTTCAGTCCGGCAACCAAGGCGGAGACGGGTCACGACGAGAATATTCCGGTAGCGCGCGTTATCGAGGAGGTCGGCGCGGACACTGCCGAGACGCTTGAGCGGCTGGCCCGATTCATCTATGAGTTCGGCCGAGGCATAGCCGCTCCGCGCGGCATCATTGTTGCCGACACCAAGTTCGAGTTTGGGTGGCGGGATGGACGCGTTCTGCTCATCGATGAAGTGCTGACCCCAGACAGTTCGCGATTCTGGCCGGCCGACCAGTATGAGCCTGGGCACGGCCAACCCAGCTTCGATAAGCAGCCGCTGCGTGACTGGCTGGACAGCGAACGCCGCGCCGGACGCTGGAACGGCGAAGCCCCCGCCCCAGCGCTGCCGCCAGACGTGATTCGGGCCACCAGCGTGCGCTACCGCGATGCATTCCTGCGGCTCACGGGTGCGCCGTTGGACATGCAGCGGCTGGGGCTGTCAACGGAGGACGCATGACCTTTG
>JANNEV010000142.1:0-1758 GCA_031379145.1 Gemmatimonadaceae bacterium | reverse complement strand
GGGGCTGGTGGTGCCCGTATGACGGGTGATGCGTCCAGTTTTCCTCAGTCAATCGCAGTCCACAGTTCGCGGTTTTTGTAAATTACTTGTAACTATTCAGGTAGTTAATAAAACTTAAACAAATTACTCCACCACCGACGTTTCCAATTGTTGACTGACCGCGCCAAAGCTCTCCGACCCATGATCCAAGCTGCCTTCGATGCGGGTGGGATTGATGCGATTTGTGAGCTTTTTGCAAAGCTGGAGGCCGCTACAATCCAGCTGACAGCTCGCGCGGCCAAACTGGAAGCCCGCATTACCGAGCTGGAAAAACGTCTCAGCCGAAATAGCTCTAACAGCAGCAAGCCTCCGTCCAGCGATGGCCTCCACCGCAAAACCAAATCCCTCCGCCCTAACCAATCTGGACGCAAGCCCGGTGGTCAAGCCGGCCATCCCGGCCAGACTTTACGCCAGAGCGAAACTCCCGATTTCACCCGAACCATCCCGCTCGTTAGCTGCCCGAAATGTCATAGCAACCTAACAGATCTCCCTGTCGTTTCGTCAGAAAAACGCCAAGTCTTCGACCTTCCGGCTACCAAACTGCAAGTCACCGAGCATCAGGCAGAGCAGAAAAATTGCCCGCATTGCAGCCACCTCGTCGCGGCGATTTTCCCTGAAAACATCAGCGCTCCAGCCCAATATGGCCCCGCCATGCAAGCCGCCATGACCTATCTCAATGTCCGCCAAGTCATCCCTTGCGCGCGAGTCGCGGAGCTATGCCAAGACCTGTTCGGTCACCGTCCCAGCGCGGGCAGCGTCGTGCAAGCCGTCGCCAAATGTGCCGATCGACTCGCGCCTCATATCGATAAAATTCGCAATCATCTAACAGCCGCCAGCGTCCTCCATGCGGATGAAACTGGCGTGCGCTGCGAAGGCAAAACCCACTGGCTGCATGTGGTGAGCAACGCCACCCACAGCCTTTACAGCTACAGCCCCAACCGCGGAGTGGAAGGCTTCAAAGTCGGCCAAGTGCTCACCCAATTTTGCGGCACCCTCGTCCATGACTTTTGGAAACCTTACGACCTGTTAGATTGTGATCACTCCCGCTGCAATGCCCACCTTTTACGCGAGCTCACCGCCTTTTCCGAAGACGGTCACCACTGGGCAAAGAATCTGATCACCGCTCTGTTAGAGATGAAAAAAACCGCCGATGCCGCCCGCGCAAACGGTGAAAAAGCCATCGCCTCTGATCACCGCGCACGACTTCAAAAACCCTACGACGACTGGTTTTGCAGCGGCCTAGCAGCGCACCCAGAGCAGCACAAACCGCTTGGAAAAACCGGCCAACGAGGACGCCTCAAGCAAAGCCCCGCAACCAATTTACTCCGGCGCCTGCGAGACAAGCGCGAAGAAGTGCTGCGCTTCATGAATGATCTAACTGTTCCCTTTGACAACAACCAAGCGGAGCGAGATTTACGCATGATCAAAGTGCAGCAGAAAGTCTCGGGCTGCTTCCGCAGCGAGGAAGGAGCGCAGCGTTTTTGCGTGATCAGCAGCTACATTTCAACCATCCGCAAGCAAGGACTCAATCTCATCGACTCCCTCAAAACCGCCTTCTGCGGAAGTTCAACAGCATCACCCTGCTGAATAGTTACGAAAACTCAAAATAAGCGAAGATTGACAAGCAGTTGCGGCATGAAGACCTTATCAAAAATGGCCGTCCGCAGGAAGATTCAGATAAGGTGGCCATTCAGAAAACTTTGGCAAAATCCACATTTG
>JANNEV010000139.1:0-16125 GCA_031379145.1 Gemmatimonadaceae bacterium | reverse complement strand
GTGATTAGCTGGCTCCTGCTGCGAGGCAAGTGCCGTGGCTGTGCGCTTCCGATCTCCATGCAATACCCCGTGGTGGAATTGCTGGTGGCGCTGGGGTGGGTGGCGAGTGTCCAGACGTTCGGCGTCACCTTTGAGGCGCTTCGCATCGCGGTGTTCGGTACCATTCTGTTTGGCATCGCAGTGACCGACGCGAAGCACTACCTCATTCCCGATGGGTTCACCTTGACGGGGCTGCTTGCCGCGCTCCTGGCGTCAGTGGCCGGGCTCTTCCTTGGTGAGACGTCGCTGTTCGCCACGCCGTGGAATGCGTTTCTTGGCGCCTGCGTGGGGGCCGGCGCGATCACCATCATCGGGTGGTTGGCCGAAGTCGCGATGAAGCGAGAGGCGATGGGGTTCGGTGACACGACGCTGATGGCCGTGGTTGGCGCGGCACTTGGTGCGGAGCGCGCGCTGCTGACCATCATCGGCGGTGCGTTCGTCGGCGCTACGTTCTTCCTCTTTATTGTCGGGCCCGTGCTCTGGGTGCGCGCGAAGCGAAACGGTAGCGAGTTTGCCTTTCCTGATGTGCCCTTCGGCGTGTTCCTTGCGCCTGCCGCGATGCTGGCCTTGCTTTGGGGGGACCGCCTCATCGCCTGGTACATGCAGCGTGCCTTCCCGACGTGACCGATATCTTTTCGCTACGAACGCCCGTTCATTCCTCTCGTTGCACCTGGCCCGCCCAAGGCGAGATGGCTCGCGGCGTGCCGCTGCGGGTATGTGCGCTGCTGCTGTTGGCGGTGACGATCTCCTGCCGCGACAGCAAGACACCGGACGACGTCGGCTCCTACGCCGGCATTGTGAATGCCGTAGTTCCGAAGATCGAGAAACAACTCGGTCTGCCGTTCAAGACGCCGCCGAAACTCGAAACCAAGTCGAAGGCTGACGTCGCGGCGTTTCTCATGAAGCAGCTCACCAGTGAGCGGGCGCGGACGCAGATCGCCGGTCAGCAGGGCGTGTACCGTGTGCTGGGCATGATTCCCGACACGATGGATCTTGGCGGCCTGCTGCAACGGCTGCTCGAAGAACAGGTCATTGGTTTCTATGACCCTGCGACGAAAGTGCTGTACGTCGTGGAAGGCGCACCGAAGGCGTTGCGCGATCAGACCATTGCGCACGAGCTCGTTCACGCGCTGCAGGATCAGTATGTGAAGATCGACAGCATCCAGGGTGCCGTCGAAAATGCGGACCGTCAGGCGGCCGCGCAGGCGATTCTGGAGGGTCAGGCCGTCTTCAACCAGTTCCGGCTGGACCCGAACGTCGGCCCCATGTTGCAGATGCCGGGCGGGTGGGATCGCATTCGTGATGTCATTCGCGATGGCCAGGGTGGAATGCCGGTGTTCGGGTCGGCGCCGCGCGCGGTACGCGAAGGAATGCTCTTCCCGTATCTCGGCGGGGCGGATTTCGTGCGTCGCTTCATCGAGAAGCGGAACGAGCGCGAACTCCTGACCGATCTTCCGGTCTCCACCAAACAGATTCTGAACGATGCCGCCTACTTCACCGCCCTTGCTGGCGAGCGGGATGTGCCGACCGATGTCGTGCTGCCCAACCCCTCGGTCGGGACGGTGTCATTCAGCAACACGTTTGGAGAGTTTGAGACGCGCTTGATTGTCGTGCAGCACCTGAAGGACGAGGCGGCGGCTCGACGTGCGGCCGGTGGGCTCGACGGGGATCGCTACGCCCTGATTCGTACGCCGGCAGGAGACGCGCTGGCCTGGGCGTCGGTCTGGGATTCGCCGGTTGATGCGGCGGATTTTCTCGATCTGATGGCGGATGCGGCGCGCCGCCGCTACGAGCTGGGTAAGCCAACGGTCGCTCCGGGGGCGGTCACGCGGCGTGTGGATGCGCCGGCCAAGGGGACGAGAGAGGCGCGTACCGTCACCATGCGACTCGAACAGATCGGTGGCCGACCGGTGGTCTTTTTCCTCGACGCGCCGACCGCTGTTGGTGACGCGCTGATCGACTGGAAGCGCATTACGCTCGGCCGCTGAGCGTGCCTGTACCTCCAAACCCGACGGCGCGCCCACCCGTAGTGGAGTCCATGACTTCGCCTATTGCCCTGACCACGACCGCTCAACCGCTGGCGCTGCCTCCCGGATTGGCGCTCACGCCGGACGACGAGATCAAGCGGATTCGTCTTCAGCGCATGAAGCGGGTGGCGACGCTGATGCTCGTCGCGGTGGCCGTCGTGTTTGTCGCCGCGCGGTACTATGAAGCCCAGTTTCCGTGGCTGGGCTACGTTCGCGCATTCGCCGAAGCGGCGATGGTGGGCGGCATCGCCGATTGGTTCGCGGTGACGGCGCTCTTCAAGCATCCCATGGGCATTCCGATTCCGCACACCGCCATCGTGCCGGCGCGAAAAGATCGGATTGGAACGGCGCTGGGGAATTTCGTGCAGCGCAATTTTCTGACGCGGGACGTCGTGGCCGTCAAGCTGCACGCGATGAAACTCGGCGAGCGTGCGGCAGCCTGGCTGACCACTCCCGAGCACAGCCGTTCGCTGGCGCAAGGCGTTGCCCGCGGACTCTCCGGTGCAACGGCGGTGCTCAAGGATGAAGACGTGCAGGCACTTGTTGATCGCGGCATCGTGTCGCGACTCCGAAGCATGCAGGCAGCGCCACTGGCGGCGCGAGTGTTCGACACGCTCACTGCGGGCGGGCGCCATCAGACGCTGCTGGACGATGCACTGCGGCTGGCGGCGCGCTTTCTCCAGGAGAACGAGGAGGTCATTCGCGAGCGCATCAAGGCGGAGAGTCCCTGGTGGGTGCCAGGCGCGGTCGAGAGCAAGTTGGGTGACAAGATCGTCAGCGGCGTGGAAAAGACGCTCGTGGCCGTGGCCGCCGATCCCGATCATCCGCTTCGCGTGCGTTACGATGAAGCGGTTGATCGCTTCGTCCTGTCGCTGCGCAGCAATCCCGAGATGATCGCCAAGGCCGAACAGATCAAGCTGGACGTACTAAACCATCCGTCTGTTGCGGAGTTTTCGAGATCCGTGTGGAGCGAGGCAAAGGATCGACTCACTGGCTACGCGGAACGGCTCGCCTCGGACGCGGAATCCGAGCCGGATCAGATCGAGCAATGGCTCACGGGCCTCGGTCAGACCGTGCTGGAGGACGCGGCGCTGGCGGCGAAGGTGAACGGCTGGGTCGTCGAGCTGGTCACGTATGCCGTGGAGCAGGCGCGCGAGGAAGTGGCCAAACTCATTGCCAGTACCGTGGCGGCGTGGGACGCCAACGCCACATCCCGAAAAATCGAACTGCAAATCGGCCGAGATCTGCAGTTCATTCGCATTAATGGGACTCTTGTAGGTGGCTTGGTCGGGTTGCTGATTCACGCCATCAGCGCGGCCCTGCGTTAAGGCCTCAACGACTGCCCTGCGCGGTCGGATGCATGTGCATCGGCTTGATGCATATCGGCCGGATGCGCACTTGCATGTGGGCTATCTACGCGCGGTGGTGGCGCGTCAGCTGGGTGCGGCTCGGGAAAGGGAAGCAAAGCCAGCCGCAGCACTTCATCCATGCTGCTGGCGAAGGTAAACGCCATCTTGTCGCGTACCTCCTGGGGCACGTCGCGGACGTCCTTCTCGTTGCCCTTGGGGATGATGACCTCCCGGAGTCCGACGCGATACGCGGCAAGCACCTTCTCCTTGACGCCGCCTATCTCGAGCACGCGCCCACGCAGCGTCACTTCGCCAGTCAGTGCGAGGTCGCGTCGCACTGGTCGACGCGAGAGCGCAGAGGCCAGCGCAAGCGTGACAGCGATACCGGCCGACGGACCGTCTTTCGGGATGGAACCGGCCGGAAAGTGCAGGTGCAGATCCACTTCGCTGAACTCGCGGTCTGGAATCCCGAGAAGGCTCGCGCGCGAGCGAACAAACGAGAACGCGGCATCGACCGATTCGCGCATGACGTCGCCCAGTTGACCCGTCACCGTCAACTTGCCGCTGCCCGGCATGCGTAGCGCCTCGATGGTCATGATATCTCCCCCGGTCGCCGTCCAAGCCAGCCCGGTCACCGCGCCGATCTCTGGCTCCATCTCGGCGGCTTCCATAGAAAAGCGCGGGGTGCCCAGCATCTCTTCGACGCGTTCGGGCGTCATCTCCCACTCGCTGTCGTCGCCGTCGGCTTTGGCTCGTGCCCGCTTGCGCATGAGGGAAGCGAGGGACCGTTCAAAGGTACGGAGTCCGGCTTCGCGGGAGTATCGACTGGTGATGAACCCCAGCACCGCCTCCGGTACGACAATGTCCGCCGTGGTCAGGCCATGCTCGGTCAACAAGCGCGGCATCAGATAGCGCTGGGCGATCTCGACTTTCTCCTCGATCGTGTAGCCGGCGATACGAATGACCTCGAGGCGGTCTCGCAGAGCGTTGGGAATGTCGAAGAGATTGTTGGCCGTGCAAATGAAGAGCACACTCGAGAGATCGAACGGCAGATTCAGGTAGTGGTCCACGAACGACGAGTTCTGCGATGGGTCAAGCACCTCGAGCATGGCCGCGGTGGGATCCCCGCTCGATCCCGAGGTCATCTTGTCGATTTCGTCGATCATGATGACCGGATCGCGCACGGCCACCCGGCGCAGCGCCTGGACGAGCAGGCCTGGCATGGCGCCGACATACGTGCGGCGATGCCCCCGCACCTCGGCTTCATCGCGGACGCCACCCACAGAGATGCGATAGAACTCTCGCCCGATGGCGTTCGCGATCGCTTCGCCGAGCGACGTCTTGCCGGTTCCCGGCGGACCCACGAAACAGAGGATTGGTCCGGTCGGATCTCCGCCTCGCAACTTACGAACGGCGAGAAACTCGAGGATGCGCTCCTTGGCTTCATCCAGGCCGTAGTGGCGATCGTCGAGCGCATGCTCGACGGTGGAGAGCGTGATTCGCTGATCGTCGGCACTTCGCGTGTTCCACGGGAGCGCGAGTACCCAATCCAGGTACGTGCGGAGCACCTGATACTCACTGGAGGCCGGAGACAGCATCCGCAGGCGCTCCGTCTCTCGTCGCGCTTCGGCGCCGACCTTCTCCGGCAGCTTCGCCTCCTCGATGCGGCGCAACAGGTCCACCGACTCCTTCTCGTTCGGGTCGGCCTCGCCCAGCTCGGATTGAATGGCGCGGAGCTGCTGCCGCAGGTAGAACTCGCGCTGGTGTTGCTCGATCTTGATTTCGGTCTGTTTCTTGACGTCGTCCATGACGCGTGCGCGTGCCACCTCGCGCTCAAGCCGAGAGAGGATGAACCGAATGCGCTGCCCGATGTCGAGGCGCTGCAGCACCTCCTCCTTGTCGGCGATGCGCAAGTTCATGTTGGTCGCCGCGAGGTCGGCGAAGCGCCCTGGATCTGACACGTTCATCTTCAGAATCTGCGGCACCTCGCCGGGAATGCGGTCGACGAGATCAGCGAGCGTTTCGGCGGCGGCAACCGTGCGCGCCACGAGCTCATCCAATTCGTTCGCGTCGGCTGGTGTCTCCTTGGCCCCCTGGACACGTGCAATTGCGAACGGGTCCACCTGGTCGATCGCATCGATCGTGATACGCCGCAGTCCCTGCAGCGTGATCTGGACGGTTTCGCCGGGGAGGTTGATGCGTTCGTGCACGCGTGCGGCCACCCCCACTCGCCCGATGAAGTTGTGGGGGTCGATCGCATCGTCGCTTTCGGTGGCTGCCACCACGAGCGCCACGATCAATCCAGACTCTTCATGTGCCCGGAGCAGCGCCAGGTTCTCGGGGGCGCCCATTTGCACGGCGATTGTGCCCAAAGGGAACACGATCGTGGACCGGAGCGCCATCAGGGGCAGCGTCGGAGGCAGTTCGGCGCGGAGGATCTCTTCCTTGCGCTGACCACGCGGCATCGAGACTGCCGGGAAACGCGGGGGTGTGCGTGACATAAAGCCAATCTACCGGCAACGGCGGGTCCGGTAAGGTTGTGCGACGAGGTTGTACCCGCCGTTCCGGCCCGTTAGCGTTTGGGCATATGTTCGATGAGCTCTCAGACAAACTCGGCAACGTCTTCGCGAAGCTTCGCGGGCGTGGCGTCCTCACCGACGCCGACATCAAGGACGGCCTCCGCGAGGTTCGCCGGGTCCTGCTTGAGGCAGACGTCAACTTCACGCTCACGCGCGAGTTCCTCGAGCGCGTCGAGAAGAAGGCTGTTGGTGTGCTGCAGATCAAGACGATCCAACCCGCGCAGCAGCTGGTGAAGATCGTCCACGATGAGCTCACCGCGATGCTGGGTGAACGTCGGGAAGGGCTCAAGATCAGCACCGTACCGCCCACGATCGTCATGATGGTGGGTTTGCAGGGCTCTGGAAAGACCACCACGGCGGCCAAGCTCGCACGTAAGCTCGTGGCCGAAGGGAAGACCACCCGGATGGTAGCGGCTGACGTCTACCGCCCAGCGGCCATTGATCAGCTGGAGACGCTGGGCGCGCAGCTCAATGTTCCGGTCTACGCGGATCGCACCACCAAAGACGTGGTGGCGATCGCCAAGGCGGGCATTGATCAGGGCATGCGCGCTCGCGACAAGGTGGTCATCATCGATACAGCGGGTCGGTTGCAGATCGACACCGACATGATGGATGAGCTCAAGCGGCTCAAAGCGGCCATCAAGCCCGACGAAATTCTGTTCGTGGCCGATGGCATGACTGGGCAGGAAGCCGTCAAGATTGCGCAGGGCTTTGATAGTGCGCTCAACATCACCGGCGTCATTCTGACCAAGCTCGACGGCGACGCTCGCGGTGGTGCGGCGCTCTCGATTTACGGCGTGCTCAAGAAGCCGATCAAGTACATCGGTGTGGGCGAGAAGGTCGATGCGTTGGAGGAGTTCCATCCGGAGCGGATGGCCGGCCGCATTCTCCAGATGGGCGACATTCTGTCGCTGGTGGAGAAGGCGCAGGAATCCTTCGATGCGGTCGAAGCCAAGAAGCTCGAGAAGAAGGTCCGCAGGGACGGCATGGACCTCGAGGATTTCCTGTCGGCCATGCGGCAGATGCAGAAGCTCGGTCCGCTGGAGAACCTGCTCAAGCTCATGCCGGGCGTGAACAGCAAGATGCTCAAGGACGTCAAGATGGACCCCAAGCGGCTCAAGCACGTGGAAGCGATCGTGCTCTCGATGACACCGCAGGAACGCAAGAAGCCCGAGTTGCTGAATGGGTCCCGTCGCGCGCGTATTTCGAAGGGTTGCGGGCGGCCGGTGAGCGAGATCAACAAGCTGCTGGAGCAGTTCCGCGAAATGCAGAAGATGATGAAAAAGATGAGCGGCGGCGCCGGCGGGAAGGGCGGCGGCATGCCGCGTCTCCCGTTTGGTGGCGGTGGCATGTTCGGTGGGATGCGGTAGCAGGCTCCGCCGCTGCCGCTCGCACCGGCGCGGCGGTTGTACGGCTCGCCCGCACCCATCCAGATGGCCAGTGTCGCGCACGGACGCGGCTGTCGAGTGTATGAGTGTCCGCGTCTCCCGCACGGAGACACTCCATTCGATTCCGATCACGAGCCGTCCATGTCGATGTCCTCCAACGCTCCGCACGACGCGTCGCACCCCAGCGCACACGCCGACGTTGCCCCCGCACATCGCGCCGATACGCTTTCTCTCACCGATGTCTCCGACCAACTGGCGAGCGCGGTCGAGCATGCAGCCAGCGCCGTGGTCGCCGTCCACGCGCGCGAGAAGTTGCCTTCCACCGGCGTACACTGGCGCGATGGTCTCATCGTCACCACTGATGCCACCGTCCGTCGCGAGCAGAACATTTTCGTGACGATACCGGACGGCCGTCGGGTGGGGGCCACGTTGGTCGGCCGCGACGCGTCCAGCGATCTGGCTGTGCTGCGTGTGGAGACCGGCGTCTCGTTCGCGGCAGCAACGATTGGTGATTCGTCATCGCTCCGTCCCGGACACCTGGTCATGGCTGTGGCGCGACTGGATGACAGCGGTCCGCGTGTGTCCTTCGGCGCGGTGAGCGCCATTGGCGGTGCCTGGCGAACGTGGAAGGGTGGCGAGTATCCGCGTCGCATCCAGTCGGGCATCGCCCTGTATCCGGGGTTCGGTGGCAGTCCGCTGGTTGACGCTTCCGGCCGCGTGCATGGCATCAACTCCGGCGGGCTGAGTCAGCAGTTTGCTACGACGATTCCTGCGGACACTGTTGAACGGGTGGTCTCGCAACTGGTCGCCACCGGGTATGTGCCGCGTGGATGGCTCGGTGCCGCGCTACAGTCGGTTCGGGTGGGTGAGTCCGCCAAGGCCGCAGCGCAGGGACGCGACGGGGGCCTGCTGATTGTCGGCCTGGCGGAGGGCGGTCCCGCGGCGACGAGTGGTTTGTTCGTTGGCGACGTCGTACTGGCGCTTGACGGTGTTGCGGTCCATGAGCCCAACGATGTCCTCGCGGTGCTCCGGCAGATAGTGCCCGGTCGCGCCGCCTCGTTCGATGTGTTGCGTGGCGGCGTCTATACTCGGGTGATTGTGACCATCGGCGAGCGTCCGGGGGGCAGTGACGGCCGTCGCTCGCGTCCCGGGCCGCGGTAGCGGCCCCGATGTCGTACCGGAAGGGCCTGATGCGTGCGGTGCTGGCGTGACGGAGCGTCCGCATCCTGTTCGCGTGTTTCTTGATGTCTCCGATTCGTGGTCGCGTCGCGTACTGCGGGATGCGTTGGGCACGCACGCCGACGTGCGTTTCGTGTCTTCAGCGTCGTCGGCCGACGTTCGGGTGACGGGTG
The DNA here is from genome assembly GCA_031379145.1 of Gemmatimonadaceae bacterium. Taxonomy (GTDB): domain Bacteria; phylum Gemmatimonadota; class Gemmatimonadetes; order Gemmatimonadales; family Gemmatimonadaceae; genus Gemmatimonas. The sequence continues at coordinate 7,391 of JANNEV010000139.1, read as the reverse complement.
CGATGCGCACGGGTGACGTTGGGGTCAACGTCGCGGGCGACGACGGATTCGTGGCTGTCGGCACGGCAGCGCAGACCACGTTGACGGATCGTGAACGCGAAGTCGTTCAGGCGCTGTCGGAGGGGTTGAGCAACGCGGCCATCGGTGCGCGGTTGGGCATTAGCCGAAGTACGGTCAAGTTCCATTTGAACGCGATCTTCGAGAAACTCGGCGTGCATCGACGCGCGGAAGCCGTCGCAATGGGCATTCGGCGCGGCGATGTGCTGTTGTAGAGCGGGCCGGACCAGGTTGTTGCGGATCAACGGCTGCTATCGGGTCCAGAGCAGGATCACGCATCGGGCTTCGCGAAAGGCGGCCCGGTACTCGTTTGGTATCTGCGCCGGACTGGCATAGACCTCCATCCCTTCGATCCAGTTCTGCGGGATCATGTCGAGGGCTGGAGGTTTGGGAGGCGGAGTGCCCGTCTTCGCGATATCCTGGAGCGCGGTGCGCGCTGCCGAGGTCGCCGTGCTCGGATTCGGACTGTTCATCAGCGACTGCGTGGCTTGCGTGGCCGATGGGACCGCATCGGCGATGGGCTTTGCCATCAGCACTCCGTCGACGAAAATGATTCCGTCGGCGCATCGCGTCGCACGCCCCCCCATGCGTCGCAACATCTGGCTGAGGTCCTGCGGGGTGTATCGCTCGAGATCCGCACGCGTGACGAACTGACTGGGCGGCGCGCCGGAATTCTGCCGGCGATTCTCGAAGCCGGTGGCAGCCAGTCGCGCCGAGACTGCGTTGGCCTTGACGACCACTGGCGTCAGATCGGCGGCGCTTTCTCGCAGTTCAATCGCGAGCGGGGCATCGTTGGCCAGCGGGAGCTCCAGCGGCACGAGCACCGGCTCAAAGCCGAGGCGCCGGACTCGAAGCAAAAACGAGCCAGGCCGGAGCTCCATCAATCGGAACCGACCGCGGGCATCCGTGGCGGTCTGAGCGTCGGTGCCAAGAATGACCAGTTGGACGTCTCGAAGTGGTGCTCCGGCGGAATCCTCTACCGTCCCGGCGACCACCAGCCCTCCCTGCGCGGGCTGTGCTCCTACCTCGAGCAACGCACCGGCCGACAGCACCGCCCCGAGTAGCACCTGAAGGACTCGCATTGGGCGAATACTCACCTGGGCAATGGGGGGCGCAAGCAGGCCCCAGCGCCAGTAGCGCGAAGGGCGAGGGACCCGCTACTTTTGAAGGCTGTGGTCGTACCGCACCACTGGGGACATGCACCGTCATGATCGCCGAAGCGGTACCTCGAGTGCGAGCCGGAATCTCCGGTGTCGCGAGGAGCTCGATGGTGGTAGAGAACCCCCTGTCATGGGATGCCCAGATGGCTGTCAAGATTCGTCTCCGCCGCGAAGGCCGGAAGAAGACCCCGATGTACCGTATCGTCGTTGCTGACTCCCAGAGCCCCCGTGACGGACGCTTTATCGAGATCATCGGGCAATATCAGCCGCGTTTTGGTGGCGAGAACGCCATCAACCTGCAGCTCGACCGCGTGGAGCATTGGCTGAACGTCGGCGCGCAGCCGACCGATACGGTTCGCTCGCTGCTCCGTCGGGCTGGCGTGCTCAAGTTGCGCCACGAGGCACGCCTGGAGGCCAAGGGTGTGTCCTTCAAGAAGATCGCCGCGCCGGGCACTCCCGCCGCTGCAGTGAAGCTCGAAGACCTCGCTCCGCCGCCGGGTCCGGTGGTGATGCTGGCGGACGACGCGGATCGCGCGGAGTCCTGAACTGGGCGAGCTCGTGGTGGTAGGGTTGGTGCGTCGCGCGCACGGCGTGCGCGGAGCGCTGGCCGTGGAAGCGTTGGTTGATGCGCCGGAGGCGATTTTCGCCTCCGGCGCTGTTGTTATCGCCGGTGACCGGCAGGGGAAGGCGGCCCCCGAAGGCGCGTTGCACATCGAAGACGGTCGCCCGATGAATCGCGACTGGTTGGTGAAGCTGCGCGAGGTTGTCGATCGCGACGCGGCCGACGTCTGGCGCGGTCGCTACCTCCTCGTTGATGAGGCGAATCTCCCGAAGCCCAACGAGGACCAGGTGTACATCTACGCGCTGATCGGGATGCGTGTGGAAGTGGAGGGGCAGGGCCTCGTGGGGCACGTGCGCGATGTGTACGACGCGCCGCAGGGACTGCTGCTGGAAGTGGAGACGGCAACGGGGAAGCCGCTCGTGCCGTGGCGTCCGGAGATCGTGGCGCGCGTGGACGAGGCGAGTCGTACCATTGTGCTCAAGCCGCTGGACGGGCTGCTGGAGTAGCGATGCTGCGCATCAACGTCATCACGATCTTTCCCGAGTTCTTTGCAGGGCCGCTGAGCCTGAGTATTCCGTCCCGAGCGGCTGGGGTGGGAAGCGTGGCGTACCGCATTGTGGATTTGCGTACGTTCACGCACGACCGTCATCGCACGGTGGACGACTATCCGTTTGGCGGTGGCCCGGGCATGGTGATGAAGCCCGCGCCGTTTTTTGAAGCGGTCGAGTCGATCGGAGCGCTGGCACCGATCGTTCTGCTGTCACCGCGAGGGCGGAAGTTCGTGCACGCGGACGCTGTGCGGTTCGCCGCGGGCAGCGAGCTGACGCTGTTGTGCGGACACTACAAGGACGTGGACGAGCGCGTCGCCCAGCACCTCGCAACCGAAGAGCTCTCGCTCGGTGACTTCGTGCTGAGCGGCGGCGAACCTGCGGCGCTGGCCATGATCGATGCAACGGTGCGATTGCTGCCCGGCGCCATGAGCGACGCGGAGAGTGCTCGCACCGATTCGTTCTATGGACGAGGCGTCAGCGCGCCGAGCTACTCGCGTCCGGCAGACTACCGCGGTCACCACGTGCCCGAGGTACTGGTAGGCGGCGATCACGCCAAGGTGGCGGCGTGGAAGGAGGCGGAGAGCTTGCGTCGAACGCGGGACGCGGAAGCCCGGGAGCGAGCCGAGTGGGTGGAGCGTGAGCGCGCGATTGCGGATCGAGAGGCCGCTATTTCCGACGAGGAGCGCCTCGCGGCCGAGAAGGCCGCGAAGAAGGCGCGGCGGAAGCGGGCCGCTTCGCGTTCGCGGAAGGCGCCGCCGTCGGACGACTAGCCGGCGCTTCAAGGAGCGGCAGCTCGTCTCGGTGGTAGATGGTCACCGCCGTCTCGTCGAAGAGGCGCTTGCGACCGCCCAAGGGCAGGATATGATCGGCTGCATGCTCGACGGCGAAGATCCGGGCGAAGGGCACTGCACGCCAGGAGTCGAGCAGGTGGTCGAGCATTTTGGAGCGATACGGCGGGTCGACAAACACGATGTCGTACCGATCGGCCAGCAGGCTCGCCGCGAACGGCAGCGCATCTTTCTTGAAGATACGCGACTTCTTCTGCACGCCGAGCAAGGCGATGTTCGCCTTGAGCGCATGGAGGCTGGACGGACGGAACTCCACGAAGTCGACGTACTTGGCCCCACGAGACATGGCCTCGAGTCCGAGTGCGCCGGTGCCGGCGAACAGATCGAGGACGCGCGCCTCCTGCAGGTCGGCACCGAGCATGCCAACCATGGCCGCCCGAACCTGTTCCCCTGTGGGGCGAACGCGGAAATCGTTGGGCGACGTCAGGGTGCGGTCGGCGAACTTGCCGCCGACGATCCTCATGTCGGTTCCATTCGACGCACTGTGTCCACGGGAGTTCGCATGGGGGAAAGGTACCGCATCGACATCTCCCGCGGATCCTCGACCGCTCGCGTATCTGGCCCGGCAGCGAGTCGGGCGTATACTGCCCGGTATCGAATCTCGCCCGTGCTTCCTTGGTCATCTTCCAGCTTCGCTCTCCAGACTATGCGACGGATCCTCTTGTTCAGCGCGGCGGCGCTCTTTTTTGCCTACGAGCAATACTCGTTCTACCTGTGGATGCAAGCGCATGGAACGGTGAGCGCCGGCCTCGCACACGCATGGATGACGCTGCGGCAGGACCCGATGGTGTTCATGGCATGGAACGATATGGGGGTCTTCACGGTGTGCGTGCTGGTGTGGCTGGCACGCGACCTTCGCGCGGCAGGTCGCTCGTTGGGTTGGTGGCCGGCCACCCTGATCTTCGGCTGTCCGCCACTGCTCATCTATCTGGCATTGCGTCGACCCGACGTGCCACACGCGACTTAACAACCCGCCTCCGCCGCGGCGATTGCCCATTCGTCGGGCGACACTCAGATTTTATCTATCCTCCGCGCTGATTCTGCGCGGGTAACTCCTGCTCGCTCGCACCGAGAACTTCTGCATGTCGCCGTTCCCGTATTTGGTGAAGGCGCATATCGCCACCGGCGCCGTTGGTCTGGTATTGTTTTGGGTGGCGGTGCTGTCCCGAAAAGGTGGTCCGACGCACAAGCAGTGGGGCCGGATCTTCGTGTACAGCATGCTCGTCACGGGCTGTTTCGCCATCGGCATGGGAACGGCAACTATTCTCGATCCGGTCGGAACGCACCCGAAGCTGGCGGACACCGCCATGGTTACCGGCATCTTCGGTTGGATGATGGTGTATCTCGCCATCCTCACGATCAGCTTGGCCTGGCACGGGCGTGGTGTGGTGCTTAACAAGCGCGATCACCAGGCGAATCGCGGCTGGTTCGATGTATTTCTTCAGGTGTTGGTGATTGTGGCTGCCGTCAACTGCGCGGTGCAGGGGTATCTCGTGTCACAGCCGTTGATGATGGGAATCGCGATCGTGGGAGTCGCCTCGGGCGTCACCAACCTCGTGTTCTCGTTCGGCAAGCAACCGGCGAAACATGGCTTCATGCTGGAGCACGTGAAGGCGCTGGTTGGTGCCGGAATTTCCGTGTACACCGCCTTCATGACGTTCGGACTCGTACGCCTCATGCCCGAGCACGCCCTCAACCCGGCCACGTGGGCCATTCCGCTCACCGTCGGGCTGGCGCTGATCATCTACCACCAGGCGCAATTGCGAAAGCAGTACGCGCCTCGAGGCGTGTCCGCATCCACCGCGCACACCAGCCCCGCCGCGACGGCCGAGCAGTGACGCGCTCAGTTCCACCGGACGTCGCGCAGCTCCCCGCATCCTGATGGCTGGCTCTTCCCTGTACCGACCACCGGCACCATCGCCGATCTCGCCCGTTCGCAGTCTGCTGCGCATGATGTGGCGGCGTGAGCGCAGTCTGCTGAGCCTGGTGCCGATCGACGCGTATCGCGAGATGACGATGGTGGTCGGAAAGACTCGCCGCGGCATTCTGCTCGTGAACGAGCCGGCGCTGGTCACCCATATCCTGGCCGACCCGCAGGGAATCTTTCCGAAGAACGACCTGATGGTGGATGCGCTGGAGGCGCTCGTTGGCGACGCGATGTTCGTGTCGAGCGGCGACCTCTGGCGTCAACAGCGCCGCATGATCGAACCGGCGTTCAGCCACATGCGTATCAATCGTGCGTTCGGGCAGATGGCCTCGGCGGTGGATGACCACGAGCACTGGCTGGACGCATTGATCGCCCGGGGGGAGACGTACTCACTCGATCAGGCGATGGGGCATCTCACCGCTGACGTGATCACGCGCACCATCTTTTCATCGCCGCTCAAGTCACAAACGGCGCACGATGTCTTTGCTGCGTTCACTCTGTTCGAACGCACGGTGGCCAGTGTCAACATCAAGGCGCTGCTGCTGGACAAGCCGTGGTCGCGAACGAAGCAGCCACCGGGGGTCCTCGAAGCCTGTCGACTGATCCGAAAACACATCGGTGACATGATCGATCCGCGGCTGGTGCCCGGGGCCCCGGTGTTTGATGATCTGGCCGCTGCGGTGATCGCCGCCCGTGATCCGGCAACCGGCGCCGCGTTCACGCGCGAGGAACTGGTTGACGAACTCGGCGTGTTCTTTCTGGCTGGACACGAGACGAGCGCCAGCGTGTTGACCTGGGTGTTTTACCTGTTGGCCATGCAACCGCAGATCGTCGCGCGCATACGCGACGAAGTGGACCGTGTGGTGGGCGATGGTCCGGTGGAGATCGAACACGCCAAACGCCTCCCTTTCGTCCGCAATGTGTTTCGCGAGACGATGCGATTGTATCCGCCCATCACTTTTCTGCCTCGAGTGGCGGCGGCAGATACCACCATCGGCTCGCACGCGATCAAGCGGGGCACGATGCTGATGATCGCACCGTGGACGATTCACCGTCATGAGCTACTCTGGGAGAATCCTGATCGGTTTGACCCCGATCGGTTCACCCCCGAGCGGGAGCGAGACATGCCCGCTGGCTCGTACCTCCCCTTTGGTATCGGTCCGCGGGTCTGTGTCGGCGCAGCATTTGCCACGCTCGAAGCTTCGCTTATCATCGCGCGATTGGTGCGACGTTACGATTTCGAGGTGGTGGGCGATAAGCCGGTGGTCCCGGTTGCCCGCCTGACCACGCGTCCGCTGCACGAGATCCTGTTTCGCGCGCGGTTTCGACCTCGCTCAGCCTGATGCCGGCGGAGTACGGCGCCGACTCGCCGAATCGTAACGCCTATCGGGCAGCTGCGTGCTCGGCCTTCGATGCCTTGCCCACGAGATCAGCCACGATCTTTCCTGACGAGATGACGCCCGGCAATCCTGCGCCCGGGTGCGATCCAGCACCGCAAAAGTAGAGATTCGCAATGTCCGGGCTGCGGTTGTGCGGCCGCATGTACGCGGACTGCATCAACGTGGGCTCGATGCCGAAGGCAGCGCCGTTGTAGCTGTTCAGTGTCTGCTCGAAGTATCGCGGATCGATACGGCGTTCAGTCACAATGGACGCTTGCAGCCCCGGCAAATACCGGTCTTCGAGGTACTGCATGATGCGGTCACGATAGCGCTGACCGACCACCTCCCAGTCCACGTCGCCGCCAAGATTCGGGACCGGCGAGAGCACGTACCAGCAGTCGTGGCCGGGTGGCGCGAGTGAGGGATCGGTGGCGGTGGGGCGGTGCAGATACAGGGAAAAATCGTCCGACAGAATCTTGTGTTCGAACACGTCCTCCAGGAGATCCTTGTAGCGCTTGCCGAGGATGATCTCGTGGTGTGCCGTGCCGGGGAAGAGTTTGTTCGTGCCGAAGTAGATCACGAACAGGGACATGGAGTGACGGAAGTTGGCGATTCGGCTATCGCTCATTGCCGGCCGGGCCCAGCCAGGCACCAGACGGCGATACCCCTCGGCGAGATCGCCGTTGCAGATGACCGCATCGGCGGAGAGACGTTCGCCGTCGACCAGACGCACACCGGTGCTGCGCTTGGTGGTGCGATCCACTTCGATCTCGGCCACTTCGCTGTTGAGGCGCACCACGCCGCCGATGTCCTCGAAGAGCTGGATCAGTCCGCGAACCAACGCGCCAGTTCCCCCCATGGCAAAGAGCACGCCCCATTGCTGTTCGAGGCGGTGAATCAGCGCATA
>JANNEV010000133.1:0-8490 GCA_031379145.1 Gemmatimonadaceae bacterium | reverse complement strand
ACCCACATGTGGACGGGCACCTGATTCTGGGCTCGCTTCTGTACGCGCTGCTCGGATTCGCCGGCTCCCAGTTCCGATACAGGGTGCAGGGAAGCACGGTGGGGGAAGTGTCATTCCTTCCGTACCTCACTTCACTGGTGCTTTACCCGTCTTGGGCGGCCGTAGTTCTCGTCGGGCTCGGTGTCACTCTGGGTGAACTGAGGCGTCCGAAATCTGTAGTTAAGCGCGTATTCAACATCTCGCAGAGTGTGCTTTCCGCGTCGATTGCATGTCAGCTCTATTTGCTTCTTGGCGGTCGATCGCTTCAGGTTGACAGCCGGTTCGCGCTCATGGCGCACGCGGCGGCCGTGCTCTCTTTTTTGCTAGTGAACACCATATCTGTGGCGGCGGCGATCGGTATTGCTGAGGAGAAGAGCATCCTCAAGACTTGGCACGCCGGGAACTCACAGTCGCTTCTCTACGATCTTGTCGCGATCCCGATTGTCTATTTGTTCGCGCGCTCGTACGTCGACTGGGGCCCGTGGGGCTTTGGCGCCATGTCGGTGCTTGCGGTCGGATTCCGGGTCATGTATCAGGTACGACACCAGCTGTCGACAACGAACCGCGAACTACTGGAGCTATTCGTACATACCGTCGAGTACGGCGATCCGTACACTTCTGGTCATTCGCAACGGGTCTCGCGGTACTCCAGAATCATTGCTCGAGCAATCGGACTATCTGGAGCTGAGGTTGAACGGATATCGATCGCCGCTCTGCTCCACGATGTCGGGAAGATCCATGAGATCTTCAGGCCCATTCTAAGCAAGCCTGGGCGGCTCACCTTAGAGGAACGTGCCATAATGGAGCTCCATCCTGTAAAGAGCGCTGAGTTAGTCGCAAAGCTCTCCGAGTTTCATGATATTGTGCCGGCGGTTCGTCATCATCATGAGAATTGGGATGGATCTGGGTATCCAGACAAAATCGCCGGACGTGATATTCCACTCGGGTCGCGAATCATCATGTTTGCGGATACAATCGATGCGATGACCAGCGATCGGGCCTACAGAAACGCGATGACGGAACAAGAAGTTCGGGCGGAACTGGTAAAGTTTCGAGGAAAGCAGTTTGACCCGGACATTTGCGACGCTTTGCTGGGCAGCCCAATGTATCAGCATATTTTTCAACCAGTCGACGATCGGAGTAGCGCGCTCTCCTTCACGCAGATCATAGAGCGGGCAAGAGGCCAAAAGACGCAAGCGGTGGCCTAGTCTAGCTCGCTGAGAATGAACGGCGAGAGGCTAGGTACTTCGGCATAGGAGTGCGCTCTCTTCGGATTTGCGAGTATCGTTGCATCACTGCCGCGCCTTCTGTGAAGCGGCCTTGTACTTCGTACGCTGTCGCGATCTGGCTTGCGAGGTAGTCCTGGCCAAGCGATCCACCAAGTTGCGAGAGCCATCGCGTCGCGTCCGGAAGTAGTTGTGACACCCGATCGGCTTGTAGAGTGGCCAGCGCGACAGCCAAATCGTGCGCGAGCGCGGAGGCCGTTCTTTTGGGGTGCGAAACCCAAACGGCTCGAGTCTTTGAGGCGGCATTTAGTCTGCTGGCAGCGTCGATGTCCCCCTCAAATATTGCAAGTCTGGCAGCTTGTTGCTCGCAAAGGAGCGTCAGAAACTCAACGGCTGAATCTCGCGCGATTTGGAGCGCTTCATCCAGCCAACGTCTTGATTCTGAAGTTCCGAGATCGTCGTCGAGAGCCATAAGCGAGAGGTACCAGGCTGCGACAGCGGCACGATTCGGAAGGCCGAGCTCCGAACCTCGAACGAGCACGCCTTCGAACATCGCGCGGGCCATAGAACTGTTGTCCGATACACGAAAGGTGTAAGCGATGTCGGTCTCTATTTCGAGTCGCTCATCTGGCGAGCAATCATGTAGGCCACTCGCCAATAGACGCTTGCCGGCTTCGATCGCGGAGTCCATTTCGCCGAAGGCCGTATGAAAGCACAGGTCGAGTCTGTCTCGAGCGACAGTTGCTATCGATCGAGCAGAGCAGAGCAGCTTCCCGATTGTGAATGCTCGCTGCGGTAGACGTGCCGATACTCCATGTCCAGACAACCGAACAACGCTCAGTGCGGCGTCCAGTCTGAGGTCGCGCGGAACGCTCGTAGATTCCGCGATGAGAAGAGCCCTAGCGCATATGTCTTCGTAGTCAGCGGTCGACCCGGCATGCGACGAGGACTCGATGAAATGCAGTACATCAGTTGGATGAATGGCGTCCCATCTCGCGTGGATACTGAAAGCTTCGCCGCTCTCCTCAACCAGCGAGATGAGTTGCGAGTAGCGACCGCTCAAGTAAAGAGCTTCGACCTCCAGTCGGCGAAGTCGCCGCCGGTCGGTCTTGAACGAGGTACCCGGACCAGTTGCTTCGCAGACTGCTAGTGTCCCAATTGGAGCGCCCCAATGGAGAAACTGAGCAGCAAGCTGAAGCGCCGATTCCATCATCGCGTGCTCCATGTTGGCCTGCCGCATGTTCGCGATGCGCGCGATCGCGGTCGCGATTGCAACGGGGAGCTCCTGCTGACTGAGGTCAACCGTCAGCGACGACGCTATCCTAGAATGAAGCACCCTGCGGCTTAGCTGACTAAGCGCGTTGATCGCCGACCGACCCAACAGTTCTGCGTAGAGAAGCTCTCCAGAATCCGCTGCAGACAGTGCGCCAACGCTATGCAGCTCTTCGTAGGCGTCGAGCGATCGAACTGTACTGAACTCGAGTACTCGTTGTGTTACTTCGATGGTCGCCTGACGCCCGAGTAGAACGATTACCTGAAGCATTCGAACTGAGTCGGGCGATAGCCTCCGAAGTCTCTGGTTGACAAGGTCGAGGAGCGTTGGCGGAACGCCGTCGGTGATTCCCGTCTCGATCCAGTGATTCAGAAGTGCTCGAAGAAACAGTGGGTTGCCACCCGCCGCGTTGACTAGCCAAGACCGTGCATCGTCGGTGAGACTCGTGGACATGTCCTCACAGATGAGCTGCGCTAGCGAGAAAAGACTCCCCTCACCCAACGGCGCCAACGACACCATACGCAACGCAAGGGGAACACGCTCCGGTCGGACGGCGCGCGCATGTGGTTCGCGCGAGGTCAAAAGGACGACAATGCGAAGATTCGATACCCGCTCGATGATGTCGGCGAGGACTTCCCAGGAAGCAGAATCAATCCAGTGCGTGTCGTCCACCATCAGCAGTAACGGTCGCTCGTCTGACACCGCGGCCAGAACGTCCACGATCGCTGTCCGGATGGAGCCGATCATGGGTAGTGGTTCGGACGCGAAGTGTGGATGATGCACGAGAGAGTCGGCGGACACGTCAGTCTCGTCCGGTGGCGCTGCTGGAGCGGCCGCCGTCTCGTCGCGAGACGCGTCGCGCGGCACGCCTGCCGGTCGTGGACCTGGCACGAGTCGCTTCAGCGTGGCCAGACTCTCGGGCTGACAACCGAGTGCACCAGGAAGCGCCAGGACGGCTGGAAGCACGTCCAGAAACAGGGACAGCTCTCGCGCTGCGTCGCCTTCCCGACACGCGGCTCGCAGCTCGCGAGCGCCTTCGATGGCCGCGAGCTTACCGACCTCTACTGTCAGTCGCGTCTTTCCAATGCCTGAGGGCGCGTGGTACAGCACGGCACTCCCTTCTCGCCACCGGGCGCGTCGGATCGCGATCGTCAGATCGGCAATGTCCTGTTCGCGGCCAACAAAGTGCCGCTCAGTCGGCGCAAAGGACAGTCTTCCGCGGTTCGCTTCGACGAATCGACGTCGCATCTGCGACGCGGGAAGTCTGACGTCGCCGGCGCCGGGCCCGATCTCGGCGAGGTATCGATCGAGCATCGCGATCGCCTCCACCTTTGCACCCGCGAGCATGGTGCACTCTGCCAATGTCAGGGTCGCGTCTTCGTGCAGCGGATCAAAACGCAGCAACCACCGCGCCAACGCCTCCGCGCCGCTCCAGTCCGCGCGCTCTCGACGTAGCCGGAGCTGTGCAACGAGCACGCGGCGAACCTCCGCATGCACTGCCTCACGTTCGGTCGCGAGCCACTCCTCAATCGCGACGGACGGCGCGACATATCCAGCGACAAACGTGCCGAACGGCTCGCGACCGCAGGTGACATCACGCTCGAAGTGCTCGGCGCTCCGGTCGAAGGAAAACGTTCGCGCAACCTGCGTTGCATCGAGCTGCACCACTTCGGTGTCGAGGCCGACCCGAACCCCCATGCCACGGAGTTTATAGAGCGCCTGCCGCAGGCTCGCACGACGGCGAGCGGGCTCTTGCGTTGTCCAGAGCAACTGCAGGAGCGTGTCGCGCGAAACACGCAGCCCCGGCGCGTGCGTCAGGCGCAGGAGCAACGCGAACAGAATCCCGGCCGACGGTCCGATCCGCACCTCGCCGCACAGAATCACCGCGGTCCCGAGGGTTTGAAGTCGCAGCAGTGGACGCGATGCGGCGTCACGTGTTGGCGGACTGCCGCTGTCGGCAATCCACGGAACCTGATCTGCGAGATGAGCACGGGGGCGAGCCATGAGATCCCTCGAGGCGGTGGTGACACGCCACACATTGGCTGGGCACGTCATCGCACCGTCAGCGGAAATGCTCGCCGCCGGTCAGGTGCCGTGCCCACATTCACGAACTATCGCGGTAACTCGATCAACGATTCGATCGGCACGCCATCTGCCTCGGCTTGGAAATTGACCACCAGGCGATGACGCAGAACCGCTGGCGCTACGGAGCGTACATCGTCCAAATCGGGCATGGCGCGCCCATCCATGGCTGCACGTGCCTTCGCGCCAAGCACGAGGTACTGTGAGGCACGAGGACCGGCCCCCCAGCTGACGTACTTCTTCACCAGGGCCGTTGCGTCCGGATCGTCGGGCCGCGTGCTCCGTGCCAGCTTCACCGCGTACTGCACCAGACTCGGGGGCGCCGGAAGACGACGGACGAGTCGCTGCATGGCCAACAGTTCTTCGCCGCCCAGCACTGGCTTGACCTCGCCCGTCGTATCGCCGGTGGTGGAGAGCACAATCTGCTCCTCTTCGGCTTTGGTCGGGTAGCCGACCTTCAACTCGAACATGAAGCGATCGAGCTGCGCTTCCGGAAGGGGATATGTGCCTTCCTGCTCGATTGGGTTCTGCGTCGCGAGGACAAAGAACGGTCGAGGCAGATCGTACGTGCGGCCGGCGACGGTGACGGTGCGTTCCTGCATGGCCTGCAGGAGTGCCGCCTGCGTTTTCGGAGGGGCGCGGTTGATCTCGTCGGCCAGCACCATGTTGCCGAACACCGGACCCGGAGCGAAGCGGAATGATCGCTTGCCGGTGCCGGGTTCCTCTTCCATCAGCTCCGTGCCCGTGATGTCGCTGGGCATGAGATCGGGCGTAAACTGCACGCGAGAGAACGACAGATCGAGCGCGCGCGAAACCGTCTGCACGAGCAATGTCTTGGCGAGACCGGGCACGCCCACCAGCACGACATGCCCGCCGGACAGCAGCGCGGCGACCAGATCGTCGACCACGTGCGTTTGTCCGACGATGCGTTGGGAGATCTGGTGCGCGAGTTCACGGCGCGCCGAGCCGAGGCGGTCGAGGAGAGCGAGGTCGTTCGAATCGTCAGAAGCGGTCACGGCGGACGAGGAAGGCGGGGACGGACACAACGCACCGGGAACGTGCAGAACTTACCGCCGGAACAGACGCGGTGCGCACTCAGGGTGAAAAATCTGTGTCGGCGCACCTCGGCGGCCAGGACCTCGACTCGCCGGAGTGTCTGCTAGCGCAGGGCGAACTCGACTCGCTGCTGCACGGGATAGTTTTCACTGCGCAGCTGCGCAATGAGCGTATACTGCCCCGGCGCAGGGGGCGTCCAGTGCTCGGCGTACGTCACCGCATCATGCGCGTCGAGCAATTGATTCTGCATGGATTGCGTAAACAGGCGTCCATGACTGAAACGCCACACTTCATGTCCCCGCGCATCGATCACGGAAAAATCGTGCGTCCGACCGTCGGGGAAGTTGAGCTCCACGCGCTTGCGGGAATCATTGGCCACCTCAATTGCAAAACGCACACTACCGTGGGCTGTGTCCACCATGACATGCGAGACGACCCCTTGACCTGCCGTGGTGCGCGGACGCGCGCCGGAAATGCTGCGCTGCGGCGTTCGCGGACTGCACGCGAACACGAGCACGGCGGTGGCCAGCACAGGGACGATGATGCGTGTCAGCATCGTGGGGGACGGAGCAGGGAGGAGCAGTGGAAAGTACGGTGGGCCGGGGTTGGACGGCGCCCTGCGCGCCATACCGAGCCGCCTTACCGCCAGTCTACCAGTGGCGGGCCGGACTGTCAAGTGTGGAAAACTATGGTAAGTGTTTGTCGTGAAGCGCTTTCCAGCTCCTAGTCCTATGCCGGTTTTTGTTCGGAAACACGAGAATAGTTGGCTTGCGAAAAATTTCACAAGCGCCTAGTTTCCGCCCACGCATGGATGATGATCAGCGACAGGTGAAGACCGCGGTTGGTGAGTCCCGGGAAACGTCCCCGTGGGCGTTAGCGGGGCTCGGCATGCAGTTCTTTGTCGGGCTGCTCGTCTCGGTGTACGTGGGCCACTGGCTGGACGGGCGTTTCGGAACCGAGCCGATGCTGTTGTTGGTGGGCGTGTTTGTGGGGGGAGGTGGCACTTTCTTCCTGAGTGTTCGTCGGTTGACCCGAGCCGCGGCACGCGGGACAACCAAGGAAGTGAGCGGGCGATCACGGACATGACGTCATCTGGTTCCAGCGGTTTGCTGCGCGCCGTAGTTCGTTTCACGATCGTGCAGGCGGCGTTGGTCGTGGCGTTGGCGTTCGCACTGCAGCAGTTCGTGTATACCGACGCGGCGTCGGCGAGCGCGGTGCGAGCCAGCGCGTGGCTCGCGGTCGGCGTGCAGGTGCTCACCTTCGCGGTGGCACGCGTGGTTGCGCGAGACAACGTGATCGCCGGTTGGGGGGTGGGAGTGGTGTTGCGCTTTGCCACGGTGGCCTTCTGGGCGTTCCTGGGAGTGAAAGCGCTGGGCGTGCCGTCAGCGCCCGCGTTGCTGTCGCTCGTGATCTTCTATTTCGTCTCGACACTCGTCGAGCCGCTCTTCTTGAACGCCTGACCCGGACTCTCGGGATGCTCCGTTCGTTGTGTTGTGTCGTTCTGCTGGCAGTCACGCCGACGCTTTCGCGCGCGCAGACTGATTCCACGCTTGTGCCCGTGACCGTGGCGTCGCAGCCGGCCACGGTTGCCGAGTCGCAGCATGGGGCGGCGGCCGAGGGCCCGGTGGATATCATCACGCCGCATATCATGGACAGCCGGCATCTCGAGCTGCCCTACTGGCTGCCTCCGTTCTATACCGAAGTCGAGCTGCCGCACTTCGCGCCGATCATGATTGGCGGACTGGCGGTGGATCTGTCGCCAACCAAGCACGTGGTGTTCATGCTGCTGGCGGCCGTTTTGTCGGCGCTGCTGCTGATCACCGCGGCGTCGTCGAGCAAGAAGCAGCATGCCGGGCAGGGGCGCTCGCGGGGGTTCGCCGGCGGCATTGAAGCCCTGGCGCTGTATCTGCGCAACGAGGTGGTGCTTCCGAATGTCGGACATCACGGTGAGGCCTTCGTCCCGTTCGCGCTGACGCTCTTCTTTTTCATTCTGTTCTGCAACCTGTTCGGGATGTTGCCCTACGGATCCACCGCCACCGGCAACGTGTCGGTCACGGCGACCCTGGCCATCATCACTGCCATCGTGGTCGAATTCGCCGGCATCCGCGCGCAAGGACTTGGGTACCTGAACACGATCTTTTATTGGAACAAAGAGCTGCCCATCGTCATGCGCGTGCTCCTGTTCGTGGTGATGAGTCCGATCGAGGTGGTGGGCAAGATTTCCAAGCCGTTCGCGCTCACGATTCGTTTGTTCGCCAACATGACCGCTGGTCACATCGTGTTGCTTGCGCTCATCAGCCTGATCTTTGCATTCCAGAGTTGGGCGATGGCCGGAATTCCGGTGCTCATGGCAACGGCGATCAGCATGCTTGAGCTTTTTGTCTCGTTCCTCCAGGCCTTCATTTTTACCCTGCTGGCCTGCGTGTTCATCGGCCAGATTCGCGAGGCGCATCACTAGGCGAACCGCGCCGAAGCGCTTGGCGCAGCGGATACTCGACAATTGCAGGTGCAGGGCTGTGGATCGTTGCTCCCGATCTGCAGAAAGTAGCCGGTCGAGCGACCGGTGACGCCCGTTGAATGACACGTCATTCGCTGATGGGCAGCGCGATTCGCGCGGGGCAGGGCTACTCAACGACCAGTTTCGGGGTTTTCCATGATCGAAGTATTGGGTCTTTTGCAGGCCGCCACGGCCGGCAACGAGAAGGGCCTCGCCATGATTGGCGCGGGCATCGCGGCCGGCGGCGCCGTCATCGGCGCCGGTATCGGCATCGGCCAGATCGGCGGCTCGGCGGTAGAAGGCATGGCGCGTCAGCC
>JANNEV010000124.1:0-11056 GCA_031379145.1 Gemmatimonadaceae bacterium | reverse complement strand
GAATCGCGGCTCTCAAGAAGCGTGGCGAATCGCATCCCGGTGTCTTCATCGAAGTCGGCGGTTCGCTCGGCCAGCGGCGCTGGTCCATCCCAGCGGTCTCACAGAATGCGACGGACGAAGGGTTCGGTGCGACTGCGCTGATCGGTGCATTCCTCTCGTCGCGCGTCGCCATCGTGATCCAGGCCGACGCCTACCGAACGTCATCGGCCGGCGACATGGGACCGAGCGGCTACATCGCGTACCCGACTCCGCGATATGAGGAAGTCGTTTTCGTCGGTCCGGGACTGCGCGTCAATGCACAGCGGGCTCGCGGGCTCTTCATCAGAGCAGCAGCCGGCGTCGTGCACGCCCGCTCCCGTATGTGGTCGGTCGCAGGTCGCCAGGCGGTGGCGTCTGCGGACTTCTCGGGCACCGGCTATGGCTGGTCATCCGCTATCGGCTATGACGTGGTCGCATCGCACTTCGTCGCGACACCCTTCGCCTCCGCGTTCGGCGTCCGTCGGCTCGACATGCACAAGAATGAGACGGGCGAGCCCGGAACTCCGGGTGTTCAGCAGCTGATCGTCACCGCTGGAATCGCTTTCGGCCTTCGCTGAGGAAACATCTTCATGATCGCCATCGACATCATCCTCATTCTCACCGTCGCAGGCGTGTGGCTGCTGCGTGCGGACTCCAGGCACCGCACCTGGGTCGTCGGCGGGGCGATCATCGCGATGCTGATCCCCATCGCGCATGCGGCGTTCCAGCTCGGGTCGCTCGAGACGCGAGTAGGTGTTCGCGTCGAAGGCGTCGTCGTTGCGCCACTCGAGGACTCCTCGGGAGTTCTGATCGGCGCCGGGTGCACTGGTGCCGACATCACGCTGCGCGTCAGTACCTCGGACCCGCTCGCCGAGTGGTGCCTGCGGGCACGCCGTCGTAGCGACTCGACGATCATGCTGTCAGGCTTCGACAACGTGACGGCGATCGAGCGCCGGGCTAGCAATTCGCTGCTCCCGTTCGCGTTGTGGCGCGACGATACCTGGGAACCGTTGCGGGGGGCGTACCTCAGCTTCGAGTCACCAGTGGTGCTACCGAGCGGTGACTCGCTGCGCCTGGTGGCCGGCGGACGCCGCGGTTCGCTGATGATTCGTGGGAGCGCGAGTCAGCTGTCGACGGAATCGCGCGTGACCGATCGCCGGAGCTTCAGCAGGCTGTCGCAAGGGTCACGCTTGTGCGACCTCGATTGGTCGGGCGCACGCCCGGACTGCGGCGCCGGTACCATCGTGCTTCGACACGCCGGGCCCGCGATGTTCGGTCGCGCGCTCCCGCTTCGGCCGCCGGGAGGGCCACGCTACCTGCTCGAGAGTGACGGCTATGACCCCCGGGCGACTGATTCCGTCGTCGTCAACGTCGGCGACACGCTGCGTGTGGTGTCACGAGGTAGCGCGTGGGAGTTCGCAGTCGAGCTGCGTGCGCCAGATGTCTATTCCCCCGCCACTGTTGGCATCGTCGTGCGATTTGTGGAGCCATGGCGGCGCACGATGGTGGCCATGCCACCGTCCGGCGCGGCGCCGTTCGCCGATCGGTTGCTGCCGGCGCCAGAGCCCGTATTTCATGCTGCGTTCGGCCGCGGTCTGGATACGAGCCGCACCTCGATTCTCGGGCGGATCGAGCGACGCGGCGATTCAGCCGTGGTGCTTGTCGATCGGTTGCCCTACGCCGTGCGATCCGGCAACACGCTGGTTCCGGTCTCCGTGGATGCAGGTGTTTACCGTTCGGCGGGCCTTCTGGTCGCCGCTCACGCGTTGGATGCGTCGTCGGCAACTCGGTTCTTCCTGCACTCTGCCATTCTGCTGGCACTCACGTTCTGTGGCGGCCTGCTCGCGATCGGTCAGCGCGTCAAGATAGACGCCATGCCCGGCTTGGTTGCGCTTGCTTGGCTGGCCCTGTTGGTGTGGCGGGTGATCCTCGGTGCTCGGCTTGCCAGCGCAGCGCCGTTCAGTGAGCGTAGCGTCGTGGCGGCTCCGGCGGGCTGGATCGCGGTTGTTGTCATGGTCGTGCTGTGTTCGCGCCTGGATATGCTGCGCGCTGGTTCCGCATGGGTGCGCGGCGAAATCACAGGGCGCCGCGCGGCCCCGCGGGCCGTGGCAATCTCGCGTCGCGATCAGGTGCGCCTGTGCGTGATGGCGTGTGCACTCGCAGCGTTGGCGCTTCTGCAGTTCTCGAGCACTGTTGCCGGCGTTGCACTCGCGCTGATCGGCTTCTGCTCGATTGTCGCCATGCGCGCGATGATCGGGCTTGGGACGGAGGCGTCGGCGTCGACTCTGGCTGGCTTGATGACGCGAGGTCTTCAGGTGCCGGACCGGATCGCCACACGCTCTGTCGCTGCCTCGCTGCTGCACGTGCTGACACCGGTCGGCACGACGGCCGCCATGCTCTCCGCGGCTCGCTGGCCGCAGCTGTTCATGCTTGTCGCAATCGTCGGACTGGCGGCGTCATGGGCCGTGCGCCGCGAGCGCCGTGGAGGGCTTCGGATCACCGCTGCGGTGCTTCTCGGAATTGGTATCGCGGCCGGCATCGGTAGTGGGCCTCTGTTGATGTTCGCGCTGGCCATCGTGGGACTGCTGCTGATCATCCGGACTGGGCTGCTGGTTCGCCACCTGCTCGCCAACGAGGTGCGTCCGGGCCAGGTGGTGCTGGCTGGAGATGTGGGCCACGCGACTGTACGCCAGCGTGCGCGCCAGTGGGGGCTGCAGATGCTTCCCTTCATGACGGCAGCGGCCGTCCTGATTTCGTTTGCCCTCGTGGACATGGGTCTCGTGTTGTGCACGGCACCGGCGCTGATGGTCGCGGCGATGCTCTCGGTCGGGTCGCGAAACGTCGGCTGGCCGGCCCGGTTAACACTCGCAGGTCTTTGTGCGGGCGCTCTTCTGGTGGGACGACCGCTGCTGGCCCCGGACACGTCAGTCATGCGTGATCAGACGCTGCCGCTGACGATCCGCGCCCACGCGTTCGCATCGGCTGGAGGTGCACCAGCCGCGGTGCTCCGCAGGTTGGGCTTTGGAACGGCAGTCGATCGCATGATCGTGCGCTCGATCGCGGTGCAGGATCCCGAAACGCTCGAGCGAATCATGCCGCTGCTCCCGCCATCGCTCGCCTCAGATGCGATCGTGCCGACGCTGGCACATGTCCACGGGATGCTCCGAGCCGTCGATGTCAATGCTTTCGGGAACGGCCTCGGATTGGGTACAGCGATCGACCGCGGTGTCCCCGCGCCCGTTCTCGCTGCAGAAAACGTGTTCGGCGGAGTGCTCGTGAACGAGTTGGGTGTTCTCGGTGGCGTTGCCGGCGCACTTCCGTACCTCGTTCTTGTGCTGGCGGTCGGATTCTGGCTGGTGAAGAATCGGCGGAACCACGACGAGATCGCGGTGGCGGAAAAGGCACTCGTTGCGTCTGCCTCCGTGTGGGTCGTATTCCAGAGTCTGTACGTCGCCGCAAGCAATCTCTCCACTGTGACGCTGACTGGCCAGAACATGCTGGGCCTCAACGCAGCGAGCTACGGCGACGCACTCCTCGTTGCTGCGATGACGGGCTTCACGCTCGTGCCGATGCTTCAGAGCGATCTCACAACCGAGGCTTGAGGGGGCACCAATGCATAACTCGACAACGAAGTGGATCCGCGTCAGCGGTGCGATCGTGATTGCGTCCGTCGCCGGGCTCTCGGTTGCGCGCTCCGCGGCATCAACCCCGGTCTTCCCGAACGTCGGCGCTGAGCAATTGCCTGATGCAGCGCTGCGCGAAGAGATGTCGCGCCTGCTCGCGGTGCGCGCTCCGGCACCACTGCTCGCGGCGCGAGCATTCAACGTCTCTTCGCTTGACGGAGTGGCAGGTCTCGACTCGATCGTCATTGCTGGCGACACGATGTCGTACCCCGCGCTGAGTGTCGGCGGCTTCCTGAATGACGAAGTGCAGAAGTACAATCGTTGGATCCGACGCATCGCCGATCGTGCGTCTCGCCGGCAGAGTGGCTGGCTCGATTCCGTTCGACGCGCGCCGCCCGGCCTGCTCACCGTCGCGGGTCGTCGCAACGACCGAGCTGTCGTGCTGGTCCCGACCCGACTCGGTGGGATCGGCGAGTTCGTGCATGCACCGGCGCCGGTCCTGTTCGCTGGGAGTCAGCGTCAGCCAGCGTTCGTGGACCAGCAGGGGACTGTGCTGGTGGCTTTCGGATTGCACGGCCCTAGTGACAGCGCTTCGGTCACTGGATGCAGTGTCGGTCTGGGTGAGACGCCACAGCGGCGGGTGCTGCGATGCACACCAAGAAATGGAGACGGTGGCGTCGTCGTCCGTCTCTTCAGCGATTCGCTGCGCCCGTCGGCAGGGCTCGGCGGAGCCGTCGAGCGAGGTGCCGTCTGGCTCAACAGTACGCGCGTCCGGTCCGAGGTGCGGATAGCCGATGGCGACCTGGTGCAGCTGGGGTCACGTTCGTTCGTCTTCGTGAATCGCTTCAGTGGCCTCGCCATTCCCGCGCAGTGGATCAATGGTCGGGTACGCGTCACGCCGCCGAGCGACTCGACGCTGCGCTGGCTTGTGCCATTGGCGTCGGCTCGGACGCAGGCGGACTCCGCGCCGATACGGCTGAGTCTCGAGCAGGATCGCACGAGTCTCGCCCAGTCTGCTCTCGAGGAAGCCCTCCGCAATTCCGACGTGGAGTACGGGCTCATTATGGTGGCCGATGTGCGGACCGGCGACATCGTTGCGTTTGCCCAGACGGGAGATCTGACGACGGGCGCGGGGCGCCTGCGCGCCTTCGAGCCGGCCTACGGGGGCTCGGTGGTCAAGCCGCTGCACGATGCCGCGATTCTCTCCCAGAAGCCTGAGCTCCTGGGGCTGCGCGTACGAGCCGATGGCCGAGGGCTCGAAGGCCTCCTGAGTTCGAAGGTGACATTCGATACCGGTGCGAACCACTGCCCGGCCGGGGTGATTACACTGGCCGTCGCTCTGGCGTGCTCGAGCAACGCTTACCATGTCGCCATGACTGCGCGCGGAGCGTCGGTTCTTGCGACGGGTCTCGAACAACTCTTCGGGCACCGCCTGCTCGGCAGCGATCTCGATGTGGCGCGTTCGCAACTCGACCTGTGGCGCAATCGGAATGGTGGCCTCGACGTACCCCCGATTCTCCGGCCAGCGGGCAGCCGGTTGATCCTCGAACAGACGAGCGAGGGGCGCTACGCAGCGAAGGACATCGTCAGCCTGACGCTCGGTGCACGAGCTGGACGCTGGACGCCGCCTGATCTGCTGGAGGGATTCATTCGGGTGGTGAGTGGACGACGCACGCTGCTCGGCATGATCGGTGGCGGAGCAGTGGGCGATGAGATTGCGGTCATGCGCGGTTCGGCATGGCACGAAGCGCTGCTTGACGGATTACATCGCGTCGTCACCGAAGGCACAGGGCGCGGCATCCTGGCTGGGTTGCCGGCTGTCGGCTCGCGGTGGGTTCTGGCGAAGACGGGGACGCTGAATGAGGCGGATAGCGTTCGCACTCGGACGCTCCTGCTCGGGATTGGTGAGCGCGAGTCGGCGAGCACGAGGCGCCTGGGTTGTGGCCTCGCCGTGTTGGTGCACGCGAAGCACGCGTCGACTGTCAAGAAGACTCCGATCGTTGATATCACGGTGCCGCTGATGCGCCGACTGATTGCCGACGGGGTGCTCGACCGTGACTGTGCGGCGGCGAAGTAGCTCCATGCTGCGCAGCATTGCAGTCGGCGCACTGCTGCTCCCCGTCGCGGCGTTGGCGACGGGCGCCACCGGCGTGGTCCTGCTCAGCTCACGACTGCGCCTCTACATCCTCGGCGGATGGGTGATCGGTATGG
The DNA here is from genome assembly GCA_031379145.1 of Gemmatimonadaceae bacterium. Taxonomy (GTDB): domain Bacteria; phylum Gemmatimonadota; class Gemmatimonadetes; order Gemmatimonadales; family Gemmatimonadaceae; genus Gemmatimonas. Next base: position 5,204 of record JANNEV010000124.1, on the reverse strand, counting down.
TTGTCGGAAAGGTCATGTCCCGAGTCCCGATCGTTGCGACGCACGCGCACGAACTGGCCCACGCAATTGTCGCGGTACTGACAGGTGGGAGCGTGCGCGAGCTGCGCATTTCGCATGGCGGAGCAGGCCACGTGCTTCACGACAGTCGGATGATTCGCACGGTGGCGATGGCGCCATACGTGCTTCCGCTCGGTGCGCTGACGATGGTGGTGCTGATTCTCAGTGGGCTCGCGGTGTCACATCAGATGCGCGCTGTGATTCTCTCCGGCCTGCTTGGCCTCCACATCTGGTTTGCCTGTCGCGACATCGCAAACTGCCGATCGCACGGCTGGGCGGGAACGGACTTTGGCACCGACCGGCCTGCTGTTCTACTTCCGTGGGTGGTGACTATCAATGCGCTGCTGGTCGGTTCGGTGCTCTGCTTCGCGGCGTCGGGTCGAGGCGGTGTCGGAATCGGTTTTCGCGCGGCGCTCGAGATGGTGCGGTGGTGTGTGCGATGAATGATTGGCGTGGCCATGAGTTCATCCTTGTGTCGGGCAGAAAGAGTCGGGTGCTGAGGTCGGAGGGAGGTGCGGGTACTATGGACGTCCACTCCCTTCACCCGACACCAACGTGAGATGAAGATCGTGACTGCTTTCGGCTTACCTGTATCCCGCGCTCGCACCTCCGTCGTCTGAGGCCGCTGTATCGCCAAGGTAAATCGGAAGGCTCGCGTGCATCGTGGCTTCGTTCGGTCGATGCCGTTATCCGACGTGGATGGTTTCCGTTGGTTTGATGGCAGATCGCAATTCAGCAGCTTCGTGAAGAACTGGATTCGGCCTGCAGTCACGGAACATAGGGTCGATCGAGCGTGCTCTTCTCTACCTTGGGGTCGTCTGTGAATCAGAACGAAGCTGACGTGAATGCCATCGCGACCGCGGATTCCAGTTTCAACGGTCAGCCTTTGCGCCCGACCGACCTGGTGCAGCGTGTTGGGAAGACAGCATTCAATGTGATTGTGATTTCATGGGTCATTGCTGTGCTATGGCTGACCCTGAGACCAGGTATCGCGATCTCGCGGCTGCCATGGTGGTGGCTGGGTGGCGGATCTCTCGCAGGCGTGGATGCGGTCTCGAACATCGTCCTGTTCCTTCCCTTCGGGTGGCTCGCCGCACGGCGGCGCATCCCACTGCGTCCGGTGCTATTCGTGGCGCTCGCACTGACCATTTCTATTGAGTTCGTGCAGCAGTGGAGACCCGGCCGAACGACACTGCTCGGCGATGTCATCAACAACGTGGCGGGTGCCGCGATCGGTTGGCGACTTGGTCAACCGATTCGTCATGCCGATCGTCGTTCCTTCATTGCGTACGGACTGCTCATCGTCATGCTCTTTCTCTGGCTCGCTGACACTCACTGGAGTTCTGAAAGCCGGGCGAGGATCGTGAGCGAAGGGTCTTGGATGCTCCAAACGAATGGGGGCGATTGCGAGGCGCGGTACGGTGAGGACGCCATCTGCATCAGCGGTGTTCCGTCGCGGCTGGCAACCGAGACGATTGTCGGAAGCTATGCTGCCGAGACTCTTGCCATCGTGAAATGGCGACCCGACTCTGATCTGCAAGGAACTTGCATTGCTATCAGGTATCACACCTTCGCATCATCACTTCGAGTCCGCCGACCACCAGGATACTTCTGCGGATTCTCTAGCAGTTTGGCGCGCATTGTCGTGTCACCACGCCTCGAGTTTGTCTGGCGGGCGGTAGAGGATGGTCAGCTGGCATCGGCGTGGAAGCCGATCCCAGCGTCGTACTGGCTGTGGCCAGTCTGGCCGTTCGCGGCCTTCCGGCCCAATCTGCTGCTCGTATCAGGCGCGCTGGTCTTCCTCGTCGGTATGGCACTGATCTGCGGTCGCGCTCGATGGATTGACGGCGTCGGATATCTGTTGGCACTGACGGTCGCAGCGGCTTACGGCGGACTCGGGCTGCCTGGCTGGCGCGAAGTCGGAGCCGCTACTGCGGGCGTTCTGCTCGCGAAGGTGGCGATTCGTATCCTGACCCTTTCGGGCCACAGGTTGCACTGAGCGAAATGCTCATATGCGGCATTCAGAAGAATTTGTGATCACCGGATTGAGATTGCGCACTTTCATGGAGTGGGGTGACCCCCGTCACTGAGACCGTCAGGCACGGCTGCGTGCGAGCGCTATATGGACAGACCTGCTCGCAAGTAAACCTCCTCGGCCAGGGCGTGGGCAGGCAGCGCGGATTCGACACTCGCGTCAATCAGGGGAGGCATGCTGCCCGAGAGTGTTTGAAGGAAATGCCATATCGCCAAGGTCGAATATGGCACCGCGGGCTCGCAGAGTTCGCTCGGAGCGCCCAGCATCTGTACAGCGCGACGACGCAGCGTTGCCCGACCCCACCGCTGAGGTGGCTCGCCCTTGCGGGTCAAAGTAACGGTTCCCTCCACGAAGAAGTCCGCACGAATGTCTCCGTCGGTGCCGATGATGTGCAGCACACGCGAAGGCGCACTTGGGTTCGTCCGATGCCAGGAGCACTCGTACTCCATCGAAGGAATCGCCGAACTAGTGAACTGAGCGCGGACTGCATGCTCGTGCTGCCCGCCGTCATCCGTGTACGTGAGCTCCGCGTCAAGAACTGCAAGGGGGCCGAAGAGGGACAGCAACGTGTCGAGATCGTGAATGCCCTCTTCCCAGAGAATGCCGCGGTGAGCGGCCAATCGTTGAGAGGCAGGAAACACGTGGTGGCGAGAGTCTGGAAATCCACTTGTTGCCTTCAGGCTCACTGAGACGACAGTGCCAACTGCGCGTTCCTGCAGCAGTGATTGCAGGAGATTCATGAGCCCAGTAAATCGCAGGACCATGCCGCAAACCGCAGGCACTCCTGCGTCCTGAGTGCAGGTAACAAGGTCACGAGCCTGGGCGAGTGTCAACCCAAGCGGCTTCTCGCAGTACAGCGCAACACCGGCCCGTGAAAGGGTGCGCGCCGTGTCCAATCGGAACGCCGGCGGTGTCGCGAGAAACGCAACCGATGGCGCACCTGTCAGGATCAGGCTCTCAATGGATTCGCAAACGAGCGCCGTACCTGCCATATTCTTTGCAGCGCGGTTTCGGCGCTCCTCGGAGACATCGACGATGCTGCCTAGCAAGGGTATTCCACCCACTCGACCAAGAAACCGCAACGCGCGCGCGTGCTGTGCGCCCATGAAACCGTAGCCGACGACAGCCGCTTGGTAGTAATTCGGTGATGAACGCATATAGTGGCGCTGATAGTCTCGCACAAACGCACGCTCGTCAATAGGTAACGGCACTTACTCGCGAGTAAGCACAATCACGCGCTCATGAGCACTGAGCACCTGCGTACCAGAAGCCAACTGCTCCAGCGTTTCGGCAGGGTTGTGTCCGCAGACGACGATGCCATGGGTCAACCTGGCGCACCGCTCACGGATGCCTGCGTTGGCGGTACGAGCAGGATCTGCGCTCGTCACTGGCCCTTCGTGGAGCAACAGCCAGTCGGGGCGACTCTGCACCATCAGCTCAATGGCCGCGTGGAAATCCGCCTCGGCGTGCCTAAACACTCGTCGTTCGTTACCAATCACGCCGCAGACCCCCGCGAACCTTACGCCGGCGACTTCGGCAATCTCTGTGTCGAGCAGGTGCATTCCGTCCTCAGCTCGAAACGAGACGTATTCGGCATCGGTCTCGCCGAAACGGTCATGATTGCCCGCGACTCCCACAACCGCCTGAAACTCCGCGCGCAACGCCCGCCAGCAACCACGCACATCGCCGCTGCCACCCCGCTTGTGGCTGTCGAGGTGGGCGAAGAGATCACCGGCGGTCAGCGCGATCATCTCGCTTAAGGGAGGGATACTCCCGTCGGCGGTGAGTCGAAGCAACTCTTCGAGAGCGTCCAGCGTGGGAAGGCGTGGCAGGGACACAGAGCCGCCGCTCCCCTGCAGATCCGCGAGTACCACGATGCCGGCGAGTCCGGAGGGGAGCCCGTCCACCGTCGCGCGGAGGATGGGCGCTGCCTTCCTTCCGATCAGGCCGGAACGCAGGCGGTCGCGGTAGGAGATGCTGCCAACCTGTTGAAAGGTGTGGGGATGGATGTGTGGCATACTCGTTTGAATTGCACGGGAGTGAACTTACCAGTACTTCAAGAACGTCGCGAAGGTACGTCCATTCATTCCGTGATCCGTCTCGAACTGAGTGCGGCTGACTGCGCCGATACCCTAAGCGATCGCAGTGCCAGAGGTTCGCGAATGAATGTCAGACGCCCGTCGCCCGCCTCTCTCGTTGTCTGCTGGTCGCCGCAGATGACACGCCCGAAGTAGCGCACCCGTGGGCAACGGGAGACACCGTTCACGGGCGCGAACCCTACGTCGGCATTCCTCGCGCCCTCTGCACCACTTCGCGTGCGAATTCGGTACCCTCCGCTTCTGTGCCGAAACGACCGTCCAGCTGGTGGTCAAAGATCTCACTTAGAAGCGAGCGAAAGTGCAGCCCCGGCTTCTCGCCGAGCGCAATCAGGTGCCGTCCCAGAATGATGGGCGCCGGTGGCTGCGTGCGCACGCCGAGTGCTTCGCTGCGGCGCTCGAGTTGGTCGATCAGCGAGGTCTCATCACCCATCAGCGACCAGGTCTGTAAGCAGGCCGCGCGGCACCTCAGCAGGCGTGTGAAGCGGTCGAAGCGTCCGACTCGTGACGCGATGCGGTTGATATCGCCATCGGTGGTTGATTGCAACACTTCGACGGGCGCTGATCGCAAGGCATTCGTGAGCGCGATGACAGACTCGATCAACGTCGGGCTGTTGATGAGCCTTGTAAGGAACGAATTCGTCGCTTCCGCACTCATCGCGTGGCACAACGTGGCGAGGCCGAGCAGGAACTCTTCCCGTTCGTCTTCACCCGCCTCGTTCCGTCGCAGTTGGCGCTTCACTCCCGCTGGCGTCGACGCGCAAATTGCGGGCACAGCACGATCGCCGCTTCACGATCCACGTCGCCACTGCGAAGGCGGACTGGGTATCCCACGGATCGGTGGGCAGCCGCTGCCGCGTTCGATTTCCGGCCTATCCGCAGCGGCCGATCCACCAGGGCCCTCGGCACCTGACCAGGCACAGCCAGGCGTGTCTGCCCGTGCTGTGATGGTCAGCGAGGGTCGGGTCGCCGCCAAGACCCTTGACAACTAAAGCATCCACCCCCACTCTCCCCCC
>JANNEV010000097.1:0-12626 GCA_031379145.1 Gemmatimonadaceae bacterium | reverse complement strand
TCTGCGCCGCGATGACCAGGTCGCTGGAATCCGCGCTGCTGCGAAAGCGCGCAATACGTAGCGGGATCGTATCGATGATGCGCGTGGACGCGACGTTGGCCCACAACACGGGAACCGCATTTTTCATCTGGTCGACGTTGTCGCGATCACTGAAGGCGAAACGCGCGGTCCCGAATCCCGGCGGCATGTCGAAGAAAAACAGCAATCCGTTGTCGAAGCCCCAGACCAGCGTAACACCGCCCTCGGTTCCCGACGAGGTGCCTGGAATCGTGACTTCGAAGTCCGGTGGGCCGTAGCGCACATGCACGTCGCCGCGATCGGTGTCGGCGCCGCGCAACGCCAGATCGTCATTGGACCAGCGGAAGTCGGCGAATGTGACGCGCGCCAGAAACTCCAGCCGGTACTCGTTCTCGGCGGTGAGCGTCAGCGGATCATTCATCAGCCAGTACAGCGCTTCCAAACCGCGCTGCTGCGCCAGCGGAAGCTTGCGGTACGACGCCGTGTCACCGACCAACCCTTTGGTCTGCGCCGTTGGCTGCGGGCGAAGCAATCGCGTGAAGCGGGTCATGCGCTCGCGTTCGTCGTCGTCCATGAGCGCCATGGCACTGTCGAACGCCACCCGGGACTCGGCATGGTTGCTGAGTCGATGGGCCGCGAGCCCGATGGCGAGTTGCGACTGGTAGTCCAGGGGATATGCGACGGCGCGAGCCTTCGCCGTCGCTCGCAACTCTTCCCAGCGCCCGCGTTCACTGAGCGCCATGAACAGATGTCGGCTGATTCGCAAGCTGGTGGGATCCGCGTCGAGCGCGACGCGAAAGCGCTCGAGCGCCTGACCGAAGTCGGCGGCGCCCGTTGGCGGTTCGATCTTCTTCGCGAAACTATTGACGTAGTCGCGCGCTTTGTCGCGGGACCAATTGTTGAAGAGACCCAGCTGCACGCGCTGGTTGTCGGCCGTCAGGGCACGATTGGCGACGGTCTCGAAACGTCGCCAGATGGCCATGCCGACCTCGTCGGCGGCTATTGCGAGCAGTTGCCGATCGCCGGTCCGGGTCGCGGCCTCGAAGGCGTTGGAGACCTGACCGGCGGCGGCGAACCGCATGGTGCTGACGCCCGACGACAAGTTGAACTGGCCCAGCAAAAGCCAGTACCGCGCGCTGTCCGGCGCGAACTGCGTGGCGAGCCGCAGCGCCGTATCGGCTCCTTGCAGCAATCGGACGGCACGCTGGTCGCTGACGTATGCGCCGTTGCGCTTGGCTTTCGCCATGTTCCAGTTGAGGAGCCCAAATTGCAACCATGCTGCCGCGTTCGATTTGTCCTTGCGGAGCGCCGAGTCAAGCAGCGCATACGCGCGTAGCGTGTCCCCAGCGGAGGCCACCGAATCGGCCAGGCGTGCCACCGACGATCGATTGGGCGCCGGAATCGCCTGCGCCATCGCGCTCAGCGCCGTCGCGCCAAAGCCGATCATGATGGATGCAGTGACGCCGAGCGCGAGACGAAACGGAGGGAATGTCATTTCACACAGCGAATCAGAGCGCTGACGAAGAGGCGGAGCGAATGCTGGCTGTGGAGCCAGGTGGACAGCGATAGGACCTCAGAACAAGCCGCGCTGTTCCGTGGTGCCCACCGGCGGTACGAATCCCAGGTGCCGGTACGCGTGCGCGGTGGCCATGCGTCCTCGCGGCGTGCGCTGGAGGAATCCGTTCTGCACCAGGAAGGGTTCATAGACTTCTTCGATCGTGCCCGCATCCTCGCCGATTGCCGCTGCAATCGTACCGAGGCCGACTGGCCCACCATCGAACTTCTCGATGATCGTCTTGAGCAGGCGACTATCCATGTCGTCGAGGCCGAAGTGGTCCACGTCGAGCAAGGCAAGTGCGGCCTGTGCGACATCGCGCGTGATCCGGCCATCCGCACGAACCTGCGCGTAGTCCCGGACGCGTCGCAGCAGGCGATTGGCCACGCGGGGCGTGCCGCGCGAGCGCTTGGCGATCTCGTGGGCGCCGGCGGCGTCCACTTCCACTTTGAGCACATCGGCGGTCCGTCGTACGATGATCTCGAGCTCGTCTTCCGGATAGAAGGCCAACTGATGCATCAGGCCGAACCGCGCCCGGAGCGGCGCCGTCAGCATACCAAGCCGAGTGGTGGCCCCGACCAGGGTGAACCGCTCGATGTTCATCGTGATCGTCTGCGCCTTGGGTCCCTCGGACAGTCGGATGTCGATCCGGAAGTCTTCCATGGCCGGATACAGAAACTCTTCGATGACCGGACGCAGACGGTGGATTTCGTCAATGAAGAGGACGTCGCCCTCGCGCAGATTGGTGAGCGGCCCCACCAAATCGCCCGGCTTCTCCAAGGCGGGTCCCGACGTCGTCGTGAGATTGACACCCAGCTCGCGGGCCATCAGGTCGGCCAGCGTGGTCTTGCCAAGTCCAGGGGGGCCAAAGAAGAGCGTGTGGTCCAGCGGCTCGCGACGAGCTCGGGCGGCGTCGATGGCGATCGACAGTCCTTCCTTCACTTTCTTCTGACCGATGAACTCGGCCAGCCGCTGCGGTCGCAGCGACAGTTCGACGACGCTGTCTTCGGAGAGCGCCTCCGGAGTCGTGATCTCAGGCCGGCTCATGAACGGGGCAGGGGACGGGGGCGGAACCAGCGGCGAGGGAGGGCCAGAGGGAACGCCAGAGGGAACGCCAGCTGGTCTGCCGGGAATATACTGGAATGACCTGCGGTCCCTCAGCATTTTTTTGCTCGTCGCGTATAGTTCAGGGATCGTGAACGTCCGTCTGCACACCAAGGGGCCCATGTCTCGTCGCCTGTTTTCCTTTGCCGCCGTGGTCGGGATCGTCGCCGCTGTCGGGCTGACCACCGCCGCGACGCCGCATCGCTCTGCAAGCGTGTCTCCCAGCGCGCCGCCCAACGTGCCCGGCGCAGCAGCAGCCCGCGCGCATCTCGAGGACGCGATCAACATTGACTGGCGTGTGCTTGCCGGACTGGATTATTCCAACGGTAAGGCATCCGACACGCTCAAGAAGCTCGAGGGCAAGTTGGTTCGCATTCCAGGATTCGTCGTTCCGCTTGATGATTTTCAGGACGAAGGGGCGGAGTTCCTGTTGGTCCCCTATTACGGTGCCTGCGTGCACACGCCGCCGCCGCCGCCCAACCAGATCGTGATGGTGGGAATGTCGGGGAAAAAAGCCATCAAGCTCAATCTCTTCGACGCCGTATGGATGTCGGGACGATTGAAGATCGCGTCGGTGGAAAGCCCCTACGGCACCGTGGGCTATCAGCTGGAAGGGCTCAAAGTCGAGCCGTACTCTTCGAAATGACGCACGGTGCGGCCGACACACCGGCCGTGGAGTTGTCGGAGTTGCGTTTCGCCTATCGTGGCGGTGGAAATGTGCTTGATATCGACCACCTCGCGATTGCCCGCGGCGAAACCGTGTTCCTTCACGGGCCAAGCGGCAGTGGCAAGACCACCCTGCTTGGACTCCTGGCGGGCGTGCTGCAGGCGTCCAGCGGACACGTGCAGGTCCTGGGACAGGATTTCTCTGTGATGTCGAGTGGCGCGCGCGATGCATTCCGTGCGCGCCATCTGGGCTATGTGTTCCAGATGTTCAATCTCATACCGTATCTGCCGGTGCGAGAGAACATCCTGCTGCCGATTCGCCTCGATGCGGCCCGGCGCGCGCGGCTTGGCGCGCAGTCGCTGGATGCGGCCGTACAGGATATGGCGCAACAGCTCGACATTGCCAAGCTGCTCGATGTGCCAATCGGCCAGTTGAGCGTTGGACAGCAGCAGCGCGTGGCGGCGGCGCGTGCGCTCATCGGCGCGCCCGAGGTGGTGATCGCCGATGAGCCGACGTCCGCCCTGGACACCGATCGGCGAGAGCAATTCCTGCAGCTCCTGTTTGCTTCATGCAGTCGGGCGCACGCCACGCTGGTGTTCGTCAGCCATGACCACACGCTGATGCCGCTGTTTTCTCGCACGGTTTCGCTCACCGACATCAATCGTGCCGCCGAAACGCGGCCCCTTTCCTGAGCTCCGCGATGCTGATTCCCCGCCTCGCGTTCCGTTCGTTGCAGAGTCGGCTCCTGACGACGTCGCTGACGGTGGTCTCCATCGCGCTCAGTGTGACGCTCTTGGTGGGCATCGAAAACGTCAGGGCCGGAGTGCGTGAGAGCTTCGCCGGTACGATCCGCGGCACCGACCTGATTGTCGGTGCACGTGGCGGCACGCTGCAGGTGTTGCTGAGCTCCGTCTTCGGCATCGGATCGCCCTCGGGTTCGGTGAAGATGTCGACGTTCGAGCGATGGAAAGCCCACCCGGCCGTAAAGTGGGCGGTGCCCTACTCGCTCGGCGATAGTCATCGCGGATTTCGCGTCGTCGGCACCACGACCGAGTTCTTTCAGCGCTATCGCTTCCGGCAGAATACTCCCATCTCGTTCGCGTCCGGCGTCGCGTTTGCAGGCGATAGTGACGTGGTCATTGGCAGCGAAGTCGCCGAGAAACTGCGCTACCGGGTTGGGTCACGCGTGACCGTGACCCAAGGCATGCGTGACATCGGCACTTCGAGCCACGAGACCCATCCGTTTGTCGTGGTCGGCATACTCGCGCGGACGTTTACGCCCATCGACCGATCTGTCTACATCACCCTCGAAGGTATCGAGGCGATGCACGAGGACTTCGAGAAGCCACCGGCCGCGGTTGGACCGGTTGCACCGTCCGCGCCGACGACGAAAGTGCCGCCGCGCAAACGGCAAATGGCGGCGCCCGGTGCATCGTCACCAGCCGGCACACCGAAGGTCATGCCTGGCGCGTCGCCGCCTCCTGGAACTCCAATGGTGATGCCCGGCGCCGAGCCGCCCCCCGGTACGCCGACGGTCATGCCTGGGGCTTCGCCGCCTCCCGGCACGCCGATGGTCATGCCCGGCGCCGAGCCGCCAGCGGCTGCGCCGCTCGCCGTGCAGGCAGGGGCGCCGCAGCCCACGCGTACCGGCATCGGTCGCCCCGAGCCGTCGGTGGAGTCGAGCGAGCCCGCGCATGACCACGGCGATGATCAGATCACGTCGTTCTTCGTGGGGACCAAGAATCGGTTCGAAGCGCTCATGTTGCAGCGAGAGATGAACACGGACCTGGTGGAGCCTTTAACTGCCGTGATTCCAGGAGTCGCGCTGGGAGAGTTATGGCAGAACATCGGTGGGGCTGAGGTTGGTCTGCGAGTCATCGCGATCTTCGCGGTGGCGATCGGTCTCACCGGCATGCTCGTTTCACTCTATTCATCTCTAGAAGCGCGACGCCGTGAAATGGCGATTTTTCGCGCCATTGGTGCGGGACCGCGCACCATCGTGTCGCTGCTCGTGCTGGAGTCCAGCGTGTTGGCGCTGTTCGGTTGCGCACTCGGCGTGACGTTGGTGTACGCCGGTCTGGCGTTGGGACAGGCACCAATCGAACAGCGTTTCGGTCTGCATCTCTCCATTCGGCCACTCGGTGCCACGGAATGGCTGTATCTCGCCGTCGTGTTTGGAGCCGGAGTGATCATCGGCTTCGTGCCGGCGCTCAAGGCGTACCGGACCTCGCTCGTGGATGGACTCAGTCCGCGTGCGTAGTGCGTCGGCCCGCATCGTGGCGCTGTACGTGTTGCTGGCCTCCGGCATCACCGCGCAACAGACCATCGGGCACGCACGCAGCAACAATTTCGCGATCTTCCGCTCGAGCTTCTGGCACCTGCTTCGGGGACAGGACTTGTATGCCTGGTACCCCGCCGAGCATTGGGATCTGTTCAAGTACTCGCCAACATGTGCGATGCTTTTTGCGCCGTTCGCCGTGCTTCCGTACTCGGCCGGCCTGCTGGCCTGGAACGTCATCAATGCACTCGTATTGAGCGCGGCCGTGATGCTGCTGCTGCCCGGGCGCGCGGGCGTCGCCGCGCTTCTTGTGGTTTTGCTGGAAGCGCTTGGCGCCTTGCAGAATACGCAAAGCAACGCCCTCGTGGCCGGACTGATGATCCTCGCCGTCGTTTCGCTCGGCCGCGGGCAACTGGCCGGCGGTGTACTCGCCCTCGTGTGCGGTGCGAGCATCAAGGTGTTCCCGATCGCCACCGGGCTGTTTGGTCTGCTGACGCCGAATCGCTGGCGACATCTCGCATGGTGCGCGGGGCTTGGGCTGCTGTTCTTCCTTCTGCCGCTCCTCGTGACTACGCCGTCGATGCTCGCGCAGCAGTATCACGGTTGGTTTGCGGTCCAACAGCAGGATACCACCAAGGTCGGCATGGCGTGGTTGGGCGGCCTGATCGAGCTGGTGCTGGGTCGGGCGATCGCTCACGGACCGATCCAGATGGTCGGAGTGCTCTGGATGGTCGGGAGCGCGTGGCTTGCGCGACAGCACTGGGCCAACCCGGTCGTGCAGCAGCTGCTACTCGCCTCTCTCCTCATTTTTTCCGTGATCTTCAATCACATGGCGGAATCGCCGACGTTTGTGATTGCGTACGCTGGAATCGGCATTTGGTGGGCCGCACTGCCTCGCGCGCGATGGCGTGATGCGGTCGTGCTGCTGATCGTACTGCTCGGGTCGGTGGGTGGCTCCGATCTGGTGCCGAAAGACATCCGCACGCAGTGGCATGGACGTATTCAGCTGAAGGCGATTGTTACGCTGATTGGCTGGTGCTGCCTGCAACTGGACGTGTGGCGTCAGCTTCGGCAGCCGACGCAGACAGGTGCGCGGGACGTTACGCCGAAGCCAGCCGAGCCAGCGCCGAGCGAACTACGGTCGAGACATCGCTGACCCCTCCGCCTTCAACGACGGCACGCACGGCGCGATCAGCCTCGATCTGGCTGTATCCAAGCGACAGCAGCGCCCGGATCGCGTCGTCGGAGACGGCGTGCGCACCCGCGATGGCGCTCGGTGCTCCACCAACGGTGTCCATCTTGTCCGCGAGATCAAGGATCAGCTGTTCCGCTTTCTTGCGTCCCACGCGCGGGACACGCATGAGCGTGGTCACGTCCTTCTCCCGCAGCGCACGTACCACCCGATCGGCCGTGAGCGAGGACAGGATGCCGATGGCCAGCGCCGGGCCCACGCCCTTCGCGCCGAGCAAACGCTGGAACACCGCTCGCTCGTAGCGAGTGACGAAACCGTAGAGGTGCCAGGCATCTTCGCGTACCGACAGGTGCGTGTGCAGCGTGACTGACTTTCCTTCGACTGGCAGTGCCTCGAATGCCGACAGAGGAATCAGGCATTCATAGGCGACTCCACCCTCGGTCAGGATTTCACATCGATCGAGTTCACGATGGATCAGTTGTCCGGTCAACAGCGCTATCATCGTGGGGCTCGAGGCGGCGGGGAGAGGGATGCGAGACTCGGGAGGGTGGTCGCCAGACACGCGCAAAGCGCAGCCGCCACGCCGTCCGAGGCGTCGGCCGGCTCCGGCGCGTGCTTGAGTCGGAGCAATCGTGCGACCATGAACTGCACCTGCGCCTTCGTCGCCGCGCCGTTGCCTGTGATGGCTTTCTTGATCTCAGCGGGTGGGTACTCGCGAATCGTCAGGCCGGACTGCTGCGCAGCCAGCAGGATGACACCGCGCGCGTGCCCGAGGACAATCGTGGTTCTGACGTTGCGCGCGTAGAAGACGCTCTCCACCGCCACCGTGTCCGGACGATGTCGCGCAATCAGGTCGCGCACACCCTCATGAATGTCCATCAAGCGCGCCGGTAGCGCGTCCTTCGTCTGCGTGCGGATGACGCCGCACTCTATAAGCGACGGCGTGCGTCCGTCGAACGCGACAACGCCGTAGCCGGTCACGGCCGTGCCCGGGTCGATACCGAGCACCAGGCGTGTCACGCGTCGGCCATGGCGTCCGCGTCCATCTCGAAGTTGGCATCGACCTTCTGCACGTCATCCAACTCCTCGAGTGCGTCGAGCAGCTTCAACAGCTGCTCTGCGGCGGCACCTTCGACCCGGATCGTGCTCTTCGCCACCCAGCCGAGTTCAGCGGCGGATACTCGGTACTTGCGGGCCTCAAGGCTCTCCTTGACGCTGTGCAGCGAGCCCGGATCGGTAGTGATGATGAACTCATCGTCCTCACGCACCACGTCTTCCGCGCCGGCTTCCAGCGCCGCCTCGATCACGGCGTCCTCAGTTGCGCCGGCGGCCTCGACGGTCATCGTGCCCTTGCGATCGAACATGTACGCCACCGAGTTGGACGAACCCATGTTGCCCCCGTTGCGCGACAGCTTGAGTCGCACGTCCGCTACGGTGCGTGTCGGGTTGTCGCTGACTGCCTGGATCATGAGGGCCACGCCGCCAGGGCCGTACGCCTCGTAGAGTACGTCGACGTAATCCACGCCCTCGAGTTCACCAGTGCCCTTCTTGATGGCGCGCTCGATGTTGTCCTTGGGCATCGACACGGCCTTGGCGTTGTCGATGGCGGTGCGCAGTCGCGGGTTCGCCGCCTGATCGCCGCCACCGAGCTTGGCGGCCATGGTGACTTCGCGAATGAGACGGGTGAAAAGCACGCCACGCTTCTTATCGGTGGCCGCCTTCGCGTTTCTGATGTTCTTCCACTTGCTATGACCAGCCATGACATCCTCGTGATCGGTCCGCGTCCGCCGGGACGGGGACGTGCTGGGCGAAATATGCGGATCGGGAAGGGTCAGGTGAACCGCTGGAACGGCCCGGAATGACGACCGGACTACCGATCGGGATCGAGTACGTCCTCAAACCGGAGCCATTGCGCCTGAAAATACAAATCGGCATACCCCAGCGTGCCCTCGCGCTGCTTGAGCAGCAGCAATTCCGTGGCACCGGCGAGGCCCAGGTCCGATTCGTAGAGTTCCTCACGAAAGAGGCCCAGCACGAGGTCGGCCACTGAGCCAACGGCGCCTCGCACGCCAAAGTCCGACAGCGTCGGACGACGGTCCTGTCGCGTACGGTCAAGCAGCGGCAGATGGGTCAAGAGCAGCAATGCGACGTTGTGTGCAAGTGCCAATCGCTTGAGCGCCAGGACCGCAAAAGCCAGCGCATCATCGCGATCGGTGTCGCGATCGAGCAATGACTCGAGCCCGTCAACAATGACCAGGCTGACCTGCGGGGCAGCTTCAAGCGCCCGAGAGACCGTCGCCAGCCCTCCGGAGCCGAGCAGGTCAACAAGTGGCGATTGCTCCCGCAATGTCAGCGACGCGGCGGCCAGTCGAACACGGGCCGCTTCGTCGATGGTGCCCCGCCGCACGGCCTCGAGCGACACCGCCGCATGACTGGCGAGGGCGCGTTCGTACACGCGGTCGGCGTGCATCTCCCCGGTCAGAAGCAGCGCAGGCGCCGGTCGGCGCATGGCCATGCCGAGGGCGAGCGCGGAGCAACCCGCGCCATGGTCTCCGCCAAGCACCGTCAGATCACCACGCCGCAAACCACCGCCAATGAGTCGGTCGAGTGACGGGAAGCCGCTGGGAACCAATCCGGCGTCCGGCTCGCCATCGCGCGCACGGTCCGCGCGCGCGACGACGCGGGCGAACGGCGAGATATCGAGTCGCGTCACGCGCCGTCCGCCAGCTGACGCGCCAATCGCTCAAGTTCGTGAATGGAAGCACCGTCGAGATGCGGACCGGCGGCTGCGACCAGGCTCCGGAGCGCACCGGCCACCTGCAACGACGTGCCCGTCGTCGCGTCGAGGCAGCGCGCGAACGGCACGCGCGTGTTGGCCGGCAACGCCAGCGACGCCAGCCATACCTTGGCGGCGGACGCTCGCGCAGTTCGGTCGAGCACGCCGAGGACGTCTCTGCCGCGCGTGCCCAACGCCAGCCGCGCCGACAACAGGGCGGCGAGTGCCACCTCACGCCCACCACCAACCGGCAGCCGACCCGCCAACGCAGCGAGTGCCGGAAACGGAAAAGCGAGCGGTTCGAGGCCGAAAGGCAGAGCGTCGATGGTCACGCCGCAAACATAACGCGACTGCGAGGCGTTGGCTGGCGAACGCCACGCGCCGTCGCACCTCGAAGCCGCAGACGTGCGCTGGGCGCCGATGTGCTGGACCAGAGCCGCGCACGCTGGGTACCTTACGTGCATATGGCGCAGCCTGCAAAAGCAATTCTCTGGGTGGACGACGAGGCGGAACTGCTCGAGCCTCACCGACTCCTGCTCGGCGACAAGGGCTACCACGTCGACACGGCAACCAATGCGGATGACGCGGTCGAGATGCTGCGGCGACGGCAGTACGAACTCGTCCTGCTGGACGAGCAGATGCCCGGCACACGCGGGCTTGCCGCGTACAAGGAGATGCGCGAGATGCTTCCCAATCTCGCCGTGGTGATGGTCACGAAGAGCGAAGAGGATGCCACGCTCAAGGAAGCCATCGGTGCCAACATCCGCGAATACATGGTGAAGCCCGTGACGCCGAGGCAGGTGCTCTCGGTCGTGACGCGCATTCTGGAGGGTCCGCTGATTCGCTCGCAGGCCCTTGCCCGCGCTTTCGTGGAGCGCTTTCGGGCCATCGAAGCCGATCGCTACTCGTCGCTGGACTGGCGCGGTTGGATCGAGCGCTTCGCGGAGCTCATGCAATGGGATGTGGATCTCGCTGACGCCGGTGAACTGGGGCTGCACGAGTCCCTGCGCGGTTTGTATCCCGACATGCATCGGGAGTTCGCCACGTACATGAAAACGGCGTATCCGCAGTGGCTGCGGGATCTGGAGGGTGACCGGCCACCGCTCTCGGTTGACGTGGTCTCGGAATTCGTCGTGCCGCTCCTCGCACGTGACCGAAAGGCCATCTTCATCGTGATCGACTGCCTGCGCGTCGACCAGTGGCGCGTGCTCGAGCCGTTGCTTGCGCCCCTCTATGATGTGGAGACGACGCACTACTTCTCCATTTTGCCCACCGCGACGCCGTACAGTCGGAACTCGCTGTTCAGCGGGCTCTTCCCGGGAGAAATCGCCGCGCGATTCCCTGACTTCTGGAAGGAGCGCGAGGACGAATCGCTCAATGCGCACGAGCGCGAGTTGCTGGCCGCGCACCTTGAGGAGCTGCAGGTCAAGGCACAAGTCCGCTACCAGAAGATCACGACGACGGCGGACTCCGATGATCTGGAGCGGCATCTGCCGGGGGCCATCGCGGGGGACGGTATCCACGCGTTCGTGTTCAACTTCGTGGACCAACTGACGCACGGCCGCAGCGAGTCGCAGATCCTGTTCGAAGTGGCGCGAGACGAGATTGCCATGCGCGCACTCGCCCGGCAGTGGTTCGAGCGGTCGGCGCTGTTGACGTTGCTCAAGGAAGCCTCGCGACGGAAAATCTCCGTGGTGATCACCAGCGACCACGGCGCGCTGCACTGTAATACGCCGGCAACCGTGTTCGCCAAGCGCGATGCCACGGCGAACCTGCGATACAAGTTTGGCGAAGACATCCGTGCGGAACGCCCTGAACAGGCGCTGCTGTTTTCCAATTCGGATGATCTGCGACTCCCGCACCGTGGGGGCAGCAGCAATACGCTGTTGGCCGCCGGCGATACGTTCTTTGTCTATCCCACCAAGTTGCGCGAGTACCAGAGCCGCTACCGTGGTTCTTTTCTGCATGGCGGCGTCACTCCCGAGGAGTGCATCCTGCCGCTCGCCTTGCTCACGCCGAAGCGGTAACGCGGCGCATGCCGGAAGTCGTCACGGCGACGCATCACATGCTGGCCCCTCGCATCTGGCGGCGACTGTGGGCGTTTGTGGTGCCGCACCGCGCCAAACTGGTCGGCGTGGTCGCGCTGAATGCGGTGGCGGCCGTGGCCGACGTGTTCTCGTTCACGCTGTTGATTCCGTTCCTCAACGCCCTCTTTGGCAAGGCGCAGATCATTCCGGTGTCGGGTGTGATTGGCGACGTGCTCTCGGCCACCATCGGTTTCCTGCTGGTGCCGGGCGAGCAGATGACGTCGCTGCGCAACGTGATCTGGGTGGTGCTCGCGGCCGTGGCCACGAAGAACGCATTGGTGTGGCTGAGCGGGCAGATCGGGGTGCAGCTGCAGGAGTGTGTCGTCCGTGACCTGCGCGACCGCGTGTACGCGCACCTGCTGCAGCTTCCGCTGCCCTGGTTCACGCAGACCAAGGTCGGACAGATCATTTCCCGTGTGCTCACGGACACCAACAACGCGAAGGCCGTCGTCACCGAGCTGGTGACGCGCTCCATGTGGTCGGGTGCGCAGGTGATCGCGACGGTCATCGGTATGTTCATACTCTCATGGCAGCTGTCGCTCGCCGCGCTGGTCGTGGCACCGTTGACCATCGGCGCGCTGCAACCCGTGCTGCGGAAGTTGCGCAAAGGATATCGCCGTCTGGGCAATGACCAAGGCGAGATCACCAGCCACGTGCAGGAAGTGGTCAGTGGCATTCGGCTGGTCAAATCATACGGCGCCGAGCCGCGGGAGGAAGCGCGCTTTGTCGCGCGCAATGCGGCGTTCGCCCGCGGGTACGTACGCATCGGTCGCCTCTCCTTGCTCTCCGGCCCAGTCACGGAAACGCTCGGAACGTTCACGGCCGTCGCGATTCTCTGGTACGGGGCACATCTGGTACTCGAGCAGCACACGCTTGCGGATTCCGAGCTGATTGTCTTTCTGATTTGGGTCATGCGGCTGTTGCAGCCGCTCAAGCAGCTGGGCAGCGG
>JANNEV010000092.1:0-2534 GCA_031379145.1 Gemmatimonadaceae bacterium | reverse complement strand
GTGATGGTGATGGTGATGGTGATGGTGATGTCGCCGAGGGCAGTGATTGCGCGGCTGCCGATGCAGGCGCAGAGAGCAGTAGCATGCCACTTGCACACGCCACCAACACGACGCTTTGAGACGAAAACCACGCGCTCGGGTGCACGACTCGCCTGAGCCGCGAGAGACCAACGGAGAATGGAAGCACGAAAAACCGCCTGAGGCCGACCGAAGTGTGCCCGCCGAGCAGAGTGCGCGGAGGGGGAGGACACGTCGAACCACGCACGTCAGCAACGCGAGGATTCGCTGCTGAGGTGCGTGGTCAGGTCAGGCGATCGGTGGTGCGCGCGGCCCGCCGGGCGGGCCTGGACTTGGACCGGGGCGCGGCAACAGCGCCGGCGTGCTGAAATGGCCTGAGGCGTCGATGGCGCAATGCAGCGCCGGCGTGATCGCGGGTGGAAGCGCCGCAGGCTTCGCGGCAAACCCAGGCGCCTCGCGCGGTGGGGGCGCCGTGTCGATGGCCACGTGATCATGCGCGTGGCTGTGATCGCCGTCCTCGATGGTCGGCTGCGCATACGGCTGCGCAAACGCTTGGCCGACGGCGTGCTCCTGCATCGTACGCGCGTGCTCCAGCGCATGCGACGCCGCGACCCCGGAGCTGGAAAAGCTCAGGACGAAGGCGGCAAGCGCCGCCAGCAGTCGGACAGGACCAGACTGATTCACGCGTATAAATTAGCGGTCGATGCGGAGCTACGCTGAAGCGGCATTGTCGCTGCTACCGATCCTTTGGCTCATCGCAGCAATGCCGCTTGAAAGCCCAACCGCAGCCTCTCTCCTGACACGGGTCCGCCAAAGCGTGACAAGTTCAAGTTTGGAGCCTCTCCAGCTCGCTCGTCAGCTTCAGCGATCGTTATTCGGCAGGTCGCGATTTCTGCGGCTCAGTCGCCTGAGCCATCCACTCGGCAACAGCCCACCGGTGACTCAGCGGCGTTAACGCCGTCAGGGCTTCCCGCGGCGGTAACCAAGCCACCACGTGCCCCGGCTCACTGTCGGCGCCGGTCGCGGCGAGCACCATCGCGTCCAAAAAGGTGCTCCGCTTTTCGAAGTGGGTGCCTTCCGCGACGGCACTGACGTATTCGATGGCAACACGACGCCACACACCGAGCTTGATTGCGACGCCGCATTCCTCATGTGCCTCACGACAGACCGCGCGCTCCGGCGACTCGCCCTCCTCGATCCCGCCTCCCGGCAAGTAGGCTCCATCAGCGACATGAACAATCGCGAGACGACCCGATGCATCGTCGACTACGGCGTACGCACTTGGGCGGGCCACGCGGGGCAAGGTACTGTCCGAAGATCCGAATGTCGGTACACCGTTCCAGTCGGTCATGATCTGGGTTGTGGGACCGTATAACGCTCGCTATGCAGCGACCTCGACCACGGTCGCGTACGCATGCGGCTCCGGCGCGGCTATCCCCTCTTCACGAAGCCCTTCCAGATGAAACTCGATGGCCTCGCGCATCGTGCGTTCCACCGCTTCACGCGTGGGACCCGTCGCCACACAGCCCGGAACGTCCGGCGCGTACGCAGAGAATCCGGAGGCCGTCTGCTCGACCACGATCAGTAGCTTCATGACTTCAGCCCCGCCTGCTTGAGAATGCTGTTCAGCGTACCGGGTGCCAGTTCGTCTCCGGGATGGCCTGCCACGGTGACCAACCCCGGTTTGGTGGAATGCTTGTACTGCTGATGACTTCCCCGTGTACGCACCAGGAACCAGCCATCGTCGGTCAGCAAGCGAAGCGCATCGCGAACCTTCATGCGAGCAAGATCGGACAGGGGGGCCAGACGGGCAAGCGGCAGGGCGGTTGACGCACAGGTCGAAAGCCGGCGGAACGCGATCGCGCTCTGCCGGAGCGCGCAGGTCGTACACGTATAAGAATCGGTGCATGATGTGCAGGTCCACCAATCCGAGCTCCAAATGACAGAAGGCCTTGGGAACTGTGCCGACAATACTGAAGCCCAACCGCTGCCAGAGGGCGATGGCTCGGTGGTTGGTGCTCACGACGGCGTTGAACTGCATGGCTTGAAACCCGGCGGCTCGCGCCTGCGCTAGGCTGTGCGCCGCGAGCCGGAAGCCGATGCCGCGACCATCGAAGCCGGGCCGCACCATCTAGCCGGCATTGGCCACGTGCGATCCGAGGCCGCGGTGGTTCGCCTTCAGCGTGTAAGTACCGACGAGCTCCCGGGCGTCCTCGGCGACGTAGGCGGAAAGTCCCGCCCCCATCCAGTAGTCCTTTGCCTCTGACTCTGAGACATCAGGTTCGAGGGAGTATGTGTTTCCGGCCGCAGCCACTTGTCTGATGATCGACTACACCGATGGCCAGTCGGTCTCCGTCGCACTTCGCAATGACATCATCAGTCAGCGCTCAAGATGGAGCATCAGCTGGTCTCGCTTGATCGGGAGTCGAGCCGCAGAACGCAGGCGTCCGCTGCAGACACTCCATGAAGATGCGGCCGCGAAGCGGACGCTACCTGAGCGTGGCCGTCAGTCAGCA
>JANNEV010000076.1:0-27406 GCA_031379145.1 Gemmatimonadaceae bacterium | reverse complement strand
CTACTTCGACGGCCTGGCCATCCTGATTTTCGCGCTGCTGGTGGGTCGGTTTCTGCAACAGCGTGGTCAGCGCATGGCGGCCGACGCGGCCGAGCTGCTGCACGCGATCGCGCCGTCGGCGGCGTACGTGATAGAAGGTGGAGTGCGGCGTGAGCTGCCCGCCGAAGCGCTGCTGCCCGGTATGGTGCTGGATGTTCGTGCGGGAGAAAGTTTTGCGGCGGATGGCGTGGTGATTGAGGGGCGTTCCGCGGTCAACGCGGCGTTGCTTACCGGCGAGTCTCGTCCCGTGTCCGTTGCGCTTGGAGGCCGCGTGTTTGCCGGAACGCAGAATGTTGAGGCTCCGCTGCAGGTACGCGTGGAAGAGGCTGGTGAAAGCAGTCGTATTGCCAAACTGCTGCGACAGGTTGAGGAGAGCGCGAGCCGTCGGGCGCCGGTGGTGCAACTGGCCAATCGCATGGCCGGCATGTTCGTGGCGGTAGTGCTGGTTGCTGCTGTCATGGTGTACGTGGCCTCGGTTCGCGCCGGCTCGGTGCATGCGCTGGACAACGCCATTGCGCTGTTGATTGTCACGTGCCCATGCGCACTGGCGCTGGCCACGCCGTTGGCCGTCACCGTTGCCGTTGGACGCGCAGCGAGCAGCGGCATGCTCATCAAGGGCGGTGACGCACTCGAGTTGCTGGCCAAACCCAGCACTGTCGTGCTGGACAAGACCGGCACGATTACCGAAGGCCGCACGGCTTTGGTGACCTGGGTGGGCGACGCCTGGGTGCAGCCCCTGGTGCTCTCGCTTGAGGAAGGCTCATCGCATCCCCTCGCGGACGGTTTTCGTCGCGCCTGGACGGACATGCCGCGACTTCCGGTGGTTGACGCCACCCACGTCGCTGGCGGCGGCATGGAGGGCACGATCGACGGCCGGGTGGTACGCGTGGGTTCACCGCGTTTCGTGCGCGACGGACTCGGTTTGCGCACTGGCGTCGATGCCGCGTTGCTGCAGCAGATCAACGCCATCGACTCGTCGCTCACCCCGGTGCACGTATCGGTGGACGGCGTCCTGGTGGCGGCGGCGGGGCTCGGTGACCGCATCCGTGATGATGCGCTGGCATCGCTGCAGGCGCTCCGCGACCGCGGCTGGCACACCATCATGCTCAGCGGCGACGTACCCGACGTGGTGACCTCGGTGGGGCGCTCGCTTGGTTTCGCCCCCGACGAGCTTGTGGGCGCCGCCTCGCCGGAGGACAAACTGCAATTCATCGAGCGCCTGAAGGCGCAGGGTGTCGTGGTCATGGTGGGAGACGGCGTCAACGACGCGGCGGCCATCGCGGCGGCCAGCGTGGGCATTGGGGTTCATGGCGGTGCGGAGGCGTGCCTGGCCACGGCCGACATCTACCTGGCGCGACCGGGACTCGGTGCGCTGGTCGAACTCACGGATGGTGCCGCACGGACCATGCGCGCCATTCGGAGGAACATTGCATTTTCCATCGGCTACAACGTGCTCGGCGCCGTCATGGCGGCAACGGGCGTGCTCTCGCCGCTGATTGCGGCGATTCTGATGCCAACCAGTTCCATCACGGTCGTTCTGGGATCGTGGTACAGCCGAACGTTCGCGCGTTCATCGCACCTGGAGTCTGCCTCATGAGCGTCATCTTTCTGGTCCTCCCGTTGGCCATCGTCATTGTGGGTGCCGCCGTGGGCGCGTTTGTCTGGTCGGCGCGGTCCGGGCAGATGGATGACCTCGACACCCCAGCCATGCGAATGCTGCACGATGAGGCGCCGACGGTTTCGGCGGCGCCCAAGCCGCACCTGCCTTGACCCCACCCCTCGCCTGAGGGACATTCCCTGTCATGTCTCTCAACTCGTCCAACGACCCGTACGGCGGCACCGAGCGCCGCAGCAATCCACGTCTCCGCGAACTCGTGGATGAGATGTTGGCGTCCATTCGGGCCGCGTCCAACGTCGACCTGTGGACCACGGAGGAACGCTCGCGCTATCAGGCCGACATGGCGCGCATCATGGAGTCGGTGCGTGAGCACGCCATCGACCGCAGCCGCAGTCCGGGCTCGCTGCGCGACTGACGGACGGTCTGGCTTCACACTGGGTTCACTCTGGGTTCGCGGTACGTACCGCGCTTCCGGCGCTACTTGGCCGCACTTGGACGTGCGACGACGCGGTCCATCAGCGCCGCGATGCACCAGAGGACGGCGCATAGCAGCAGCAGGAACTTGACACTGGCGGCAGTAGCGGCGACGCGCGCCAAGCCATCGGTGGCGCCGACGTCAATCATCCGCCAGAGCACCAGGTTCTCGAGCGCGTCGAGCGGAATACAGAGCAACACGGCGCGACTGAGCACCCGTCCACTGCGAACGAGCAGCGCCCGGGAGCGGTTGCGGAGCAGCAACACGATGCTGCTGGCAAACAGCCAAGGATAGACCAGCAGGAACGCGAAGTCGACGCCAAGGCTCACCTTCGCCGCTTCGAGCGTCCCGGCATTGCGCCACACTCGCAGCATGGCGTTGGCGCGGTCGGCCGACCAGGCCAGCTCGTAGCCAACGATGCCCTGCGGCGTGTCCGACGTGCGCAGGTCGCTGTCGAGTCCGCGAAGTTGCAGAAAAAGCACGAGCGACAGCGTCGCGAAAAAGAGCCAACGAAGCATGGCGAGAGAGTGAAGGGTGGTAGAATTCAAGCGCAAGACTCGGAGTGCACAAGCAGGGCCGGCCCATGACTCTGTATCATCCCTCGTTCCTACGGAGCCGATGATGCTGTCAAGACCGATCGCGCAAGTAATCCATACCGCTGCACTGGACCGTTCCACCGACGGAGTCGATCCGAGGATGGCCGAGTTGCACGACGACGATCGATATGCCGCGGTGGTGGCACGGGACCCCTCGTGGGATGGCGTGTTCTACTATGCCGTCCGCACCACCGGAGTGTTTTGCAAGCCGTCGTGCGCCGCGCGTACGCCGAAACGCGCGAACGTCTCCTTCTTTTTCGCCGTCGACTCGGCCATCGGAGCGGGTTTTCGGGCGTGCAAGCGATGTCGCCCGGACCAGAGCGGCCCGCACCTGCACACCGCCGTGGTCACCGCCGTATGCCAAGCCATCGACAAGGCCATTGCGGCAGACCGGCCCGCGCCAACACTGGAGGCGCTCGCGACGCTGAGTGGCTTCTCGCCGTTTCACCTGCACCGCGTGTTCCGCCGCGCGGTTGGCGTCACGCCACGTGCGTACGCCAGCGCGCGCCGCGCGGCGCGGCTTGAACGCACGCTCAGTCGATCCGGAACCGTGTCGTCGGCAATTATCGACGCGGGCTACGCATCGTCGAGCCGCTTTTACGAACGTGCCACGCAGCGACTGGGCATGACACCGTCGCGCACCAAACGTGGCGGTGTGGGTGAGACCGTGCGTTTTGCCGTGGCGCAGACGTCGCTGGGTGCGTTGCTTGTGGCCGCCACGGAGAAAGGCATTTGTGCCATTCAGTTGGGCGACGACCCGAACGCGCTGGTGCAGGCGCTGCAGCGCCGTTTCTCGAGCGCCACTCTCATTGGCGATGATGATGCGTTCGCCACTACAGTGGCCACCGTGGTTGGTTTCGTGGAGTCACCGCGGGGCGCCTTGCCGCTGCCGCTGGATATTCGCGGTACTGCTTTTCAGGAGCGCGTCTGGGCGGCACTCATCGGTATTCCGCCCGGAACAACCATCACGTACACCGCGCTGGCTCAGGCCATTCAGCAGCCGACCGCCGTGCGCGCCGTAGCCAGTGCCTGCGCAGCGAATGAACTGGCCATTGCGATACCCTGCCACCGTGTGGTGCGCGCCAGCGGTGAGTTATCGGGTTATCGCTGGGGTGTGGAACGCAAGTCGGCCATTCTGCAGCGCGAAGGTGCGCGGTGACGCATGAGTGACGTGAGCCGCCCGGCAACCAATGGCGAGTTGTTTGCCGACGCCGACCTGGTTGGCGAGAAGGCGCGCGTGGCAGTGTTGCCTGTGGGAGCCGTACTGCTCGCCGGTGCCGCGATGTCGGTTGAGACAGCGTTGCTCGAAGCGCTCGGCGAGGTGATTGCAGGAGCACCGCTTCGACACATGGTCACCCCCGGCGGACACCGTATGTCTGTGGCCATGACCAATTGCGGCGACCTGGGCTGGGTGTCTGATCACGCGGGCTATCGCTACGCGACGCATGATCCCGTCAGCGGTCATTCCTGGCCTGTGATGCCAGCGGTGTTTCGCACCTTGGCCATCGACACCGCGTCGAAGGCTGGGTACGCCGACTTTCGACCCGACGCGTGCCTCATCAATTGCTACGAACCGGGCGCGCGCATGTCGCTGCATCAGGATCGAAACGAACGCGACTTCAACGCACCGATCGTCTCCGTATCACTCGGCTTGCCCGTCACATTTCAGTTCGGTGGCATGAGGCGTACCGACCCCGTACGAAAGCTTCCGCTGGTGCACGGTGATGTGTTGGTGTGGGGCGGTGTATCGCGCCTCGTGTTTCATGGCGTACTGCCGCTCAAGGACGGCAGTCACCCGGCGCTCGGTCGGGTGCGCATGAACCTGACATTTCGCGTGGCGCGGTAAGGTGTGGGTGTGGGTCACGGCGCTGCGCAGCAGTATGGTTGCTCGGAGCTACAGGGGATGGCCGTTGGAACCCGGTCCGTGTGGCAACGGTTTTCCACCTGATCTCCCACAACGACAACGCCGATGCCCGATTCACACCTCAGGTCTCAACGCCCGTATGTACGGCGGCTGTTCCGATCGCGCCTGCTGCACGTCCCATTCCTGCTCCTTGTGCTCGGCGTTGGCGCGCGTGCGCACGATGTTCCCGTAACGGGGCCAGCACCGGTCATGGTGTTCGCCTTTGATCGCGCTGACGAAGCGGAGTGGGATGTGGTCAACGACGGCGTCATGGGCGGTCGCTCGGCGGGCTTCGTGGCGGTTGAACAAGGCACGCTTCGCTTCACCGGAACACTGGTGACGCAGGGTGGCGGCTTTACCTCCGTGCGCGCACGGCGCGACGTGGACCTGTCAGGTCAGACGGGAATCGAGCTTCGGGTCCGCGGCAGTGGCCGCATGTTTGAGGTAGAACTCGACGACGGTCTGCGCACGTACGGCCGAAGCGTATCGCGTCGAGCCCCGTTTCCAAGTTCGGTGGAATGGGCGGTGATCCGCGTGCCACTCAGCGAGCTGCGGAGCACCGTCTTCGGGCGAGCGGTGAACGCTCCGCCCATAGATCTGGCGCACATTCGGAGCCTGGGGCTGTACATGGCAGATGGTCAAGATGGGCCGTTCCGCCTGGAAGTGGACTACATCCGATCTTACAGCGCTGGCGAGGAGTAACGCCGGCCTCGCGCCTGCGCATGCGTAGCACGAAACAGCGCGCGAGCGTGCGCGTATGGAGATGCTGACGACTCTCACGAATGGAGGCGACCTGTGTTCAAAGCCGTTGGTGCCTATCTCCTCTCGTTCGTGCTGTTGTGGGTCAGCAGCGATGCATTTCGTCAGATGTCCAATGAGTTCCGCGATACGGAGCCAGGGTCGCTGCTCTTCGGCGTGCTGCAGCTGGTGATCGGTACGTCGGCGGTAGTCGGGGCCATTGGTCTCGTCACGCGCTCGCGTTGGGCCTCGTGGGCCATAGGGATCTGCGGCGTCGCGGCAGTATCACTCCTCGCGTCACAACCATTGTTCGAGCCCATGTCATCAGACGTGCAGTGGACGATCTGGTTCGGTGCATCGGTGGTTGGTGCTGTAGCGGCCGGCATGAGCTGGATCGCACGTCGTCTTGCCAAGCCGGCCAAGGCGTCTCACGTATTGGCAGATGCCGCGCCCATCATCGCGCCGGCGCCGTACCAGCAGTCACACTTCGCACAAAGCCCTGCCGCGGCGAGCACCCAACGGCATGATGATGCCGCGCCGAAGTCGGGCACCTCGATACAGGAGTAGGATCATCATCACGCCGCGATCACTCTTCGCGCCGCATACGCTCGTTCACCACCGTTCGAACAAAGGCGTTCTTGCCATCAGTATACGCCTCCCGGTCACGCGGAAACTGCCGGGCCAGTTCCATCTTGATCGCGGCGTACGCGGTGCACAACGGAGACGCGTCCCTCAACGCGTCGCGAAATGCCAGCTGCTCCCGCCAGAACTCGCCGTCGTGTGCCGCGAGGTGCAAATGATACGCGCACGGTTCGCCGCGCCGAAAATACTCTCGTCCCGGGATTCCTTGTTCACCCCGGTGCGCGTAGCCAGCGCGCACCAACGCCGCGATGAACGACGTCGCGCCCATGCCGAGCGGATAGCCGCCGAGCACATCAAGTATTGGTTTGGCGACAAGGCCCGGTACCGCCGTACTCCCCATGTGCTCGAGCGCGAGTGGCAATGCTGGTCCGATGACCGCGCGAATCCGCTCCGCCTCATCGCCAAAGAGTTGCGGCCACGCAGGATCATACGCGACGACGCGGACGGTGCTGCGTTCCAACCCGAGTGACATGGAGTGCATGGAGCTGACGAAAGCGTTGTGCTGCGGCTGTTCGGAATAGGAAGCGGTGAAGGAGCCCACGCCAGTAGGCGGCACCCCGGGGCGACTCCTGCTGGCCGCGCGCCAGCAGCCAGCGTATGTTCGCCCGCAGCGGTTCCTCCATGATCACCCTACCGGCACTTCCCAAATGTGTGGCATCACCGCCGTGCTGTCTTCCCAGGGTGAGATTGCGCCCGACCGTTTGCACGCCGCCGCCGCCACACTGCACCACCGGGGACCCGACGGGCGCGGCGTCTGGCGCTCTCCGGATGGCCGGGTGGGCCTGGGGCATACGCGTCTCTCGATCATCGACCTCTCGACGGGCGACCAGCCGATCGCCAACGAGGACGAGAGCATTCACATCGTCGTCAACGGCGAGTTCTACGACTTCGAGCGCATCCGCGCCACCCTCGAGGCGCGCGGCCATCGCTTTCGAACGCGCTCCGACAGCGAGATTGCGCTGCACCTGTACGAAGACCACGGCCCGGAGTGTCTGCACCACCTCCGCGGCGAGTACGCCTTTGTCATCTGGGACAGCCGCAACCAGCGGCTCATCGCTGGCCGCGACCGATTCGGCGTCAAGCCGCTCTTTTACGCGGAACACGCCGGCGCGCTCTACTTCGCCTCGGAGGTGAAGGCGCTCCACGCCATGGGAGTCCCGGCGCGCTGGAGTCCGGAGATGGTGTACGCCGGCGGCTTTCTCATCCCTGGGGAGCGCACCCTCTTTCAGGGGGTGCACGCGGTGCCGCCGGGCCACTACCTGCGTGCCACGCGCGAAAGTCATCGCCTGCATCAGTACTGGGACGTGGACTACCCGCGCGACGACGCGCCACCCGCCGAGCGGTCGGACCGCGAGCATATCGACGGATTCCGCGAGGTGCTTGAGGAGTCGGTGAAGACGCGCCTGCGCGCCGACGTGCCGGTGGGTTGCTATCTGAGCGGCGGCATTGACTCGTGCGCCGTGTTGGGCCTCGCCGCACGACACCACGTGGGTCCCGTACGCGCCTACACGTTGACCTTCACCGGCGCGGCCTACGACGAGGGGGCGATCGCCGAGGAGATGGCGCGGCATGCCGGCGCGGAGTTCTGTCCGATTGCCATCACCCAGGCCGACCTCGCCACGCACTACCGCGCCGCCGTCATCCAGTCGGAGATCCCCTTCATCAACGGCCATACGGTGGCCAAGTACCTGCTCAGCCGCGCCGTCCGTGCCAATGGCTACAAGGTGGTGCTCACCGGCGAGGGCTCCGACGAGATCCTGGGCGGCTACCCGCCCTTCCGGCGCGACATGCTGCTGCACCACCAGCAGGGACAGGACCCCGCCGAGATCACACGGCTGCTGGCCGAGCTCGATGCAGGGAACCAGGTGTCGCGCGGCCTCATGATGCCCAGCGGCGAGTCGGACATCGGGACGGCCTGCGCGCGCATCCTCGGGTTTGTTCCCTCGTGGATCGAGGCGCAGGGCGGGATGCGTGTTCGCACGCAGGCGCTCATGCGTGATGACTTCCTGGCGCAGCATCGCGGGATGGACGTGCTCGGGTCGCTGCTGGCCTCGCTCGACGTCAGGCACCGGCTCGAGGGGCGCAATGCGGTGCATGTGGCCCTCTACCTCTGGGCCAAGACCATGCTGCCCCACTACATCCTCTCCAATCTGGGCGACCGGATGGAGATGGCGCACTCGATCGAAGGGCGCGTGCCGTTCATGGATCACCACGTGGCCGAGTACCTGCAGCGGGTGCCGGTGTCGCTCAAGATTCGCGGCATGACGGAGAAGTACATCCTGCGCGAGGCAGTCAAGGACGTTATCACAGACACGGTGTACCGGCGGCAAAAGCACCCTTTCCTCAGCCCTCCAGCGACTCTGCATCAGGATGAGCCACTGCACCAGCTCATGCAGGACACGCTCCGGAGCAGCGCGGCCGCGAGCGTTCCCTTCCTCGACCAGGCCAAGCTGATCGCCGCGCTCGATGCGCTGCCCACGGCCGATGCCGCTCATCACGTCATGGCCGACCAGACCCTCTCGCTCGCCATGAGCTACGTGTTCCTGCACGAGGGCATGAAGCTGACCTCGTAGCGCTCCCGTCGTGCTGCATTTCCCTCAGCGCATCACCATGCCCGAGAACGCCCCACCCCTGCTCGACGTACGCAACCTCGAGGTCGTCTACAGCGACGTCATCCTCGTGCTGCGTGGCATCTCGCTCACCGTGCCTCCGGGCGCTGTGGTCGCGCTGCTGGGCGCCAACGGGGCCGGGAAGACGACGTTGCTGCGCGCCGTGAGCGGGCTGCTGGACGTGCATCGCGGCACGATCACCAAGGGGAGCGTCGCGCTCGACGGCACCGAGATTCACCGCGCTACCGCGCCCGCCATCGTACGCCGCGGCCTGGCGCAGGTCATGGAGGGGCGCCGCGTGTTCGAGGAGCTCTCGGTGGAGGAGAACCTCATGGCCGGCGCCTTCACCGTGGCCGACGCCGCCAGGCGACGCGACGAGCGTGAGCGGATGCTGGCGCGATTCCCCGTGCTGCAGGAGCGGCGACACGCGCTCGCGGGCTACCTGTCTGGTGGCGAGCAGCAAATGCTCGCCATGGGGCGCGCCCTCATGTCGGCACCGCGGCTGCTGCTCCTCGACGAGCCCTCGCTGGGGCTCGCGCCACTGGTCGTGCGGCAGGTGGCCGACCTCGTGCGACAGGTGCACGCGGCCGGAACCGCAGTCTTGCTCGTGGAACAAAACGCCGAGCTGGCGCTCTCGCTTGCGTCGTACGCCTACGTGCTCGAGCACGGGAAGATCGTGAAGGAAGGGACTTCTTCGGCCCTCCGCGCCGACCATGACATCCAGGAGTTCTACCTTGGAGCGGGCACCACCGGGCTGCGATCCTACCGCGACATCAAGACATATCGGCGCAAGAAGCGGTGGAGCGCCTGATGACCGCCGCCGCGCCGTTGCTGCAGGTGCAGGGGATCACGCTCACCTTCGGGGGCATCACGGCGCTCACCGACGTGAGCTTCGACGTGCGCCCGGGTGAGCTGTTCGCGATCATTGGCCCCAATGGTGCCGGAAAGACGTCCATCTTCAACTGCCTGAGCGGCGTGTACCGCCCCAAGGCGGGACAGATCACCTTCCGCGACCAGCGCATCGACCGCCTCTCCCCCGTGGCGATCGCCGAGCGCGGGATGGCGCGCACCTTCCAGAACCTGGCGCTGTTCAACGACCTCACCGTCCTCGACAACGTCATGCTGGGCCGGCACCACCTGATGCGCACGGGTTACTTCGCGGGCGCCTGCTGGTGGGGACCCGCCAAGCGCGAGGAGCTGCACCACCGCGAGCGGTGCGAGGCGATCATCGAACTGCTGGAACTCGAGGCCTACCGCTTTGCGCACGTGGCCGCGCTCCCGTATGGCGTGCGCAAGCGCATCGAGCTCGCGCGCGCGGTGGCCATGGAGCCGCAACTGCTCCTGCTCGACGAACCGGTGGCGGGCATGAACCAGGAGGAGAGCGAGGACATGGCGCGGTACATCCTCGAAATCCGCCGCGAACTCGACATCGCCGTGCTCCTCGTGGAGCACGACATGCGCTTGGTCATGGACCTCGCCGATCGCGTGCTGGCGCTCGATTTCGGACGCGTGCTCGCGATGGGCACAGCGGACGATGTGCGCACCAACGATGCCGTGATCAACGCGTACTTGGGGGCCACCACATGAAGGTCACCGCATGACGGAGACCGCATGACGGAGACCTTGTGACGGCGACCGCGGTGCCTCGTGCACAACGCAGCACCACCGGCGCGCGCACGCTTCCCGCGTGCACGCCCGCCACCCTGCTCAACCGCGCCGCGGCGCACCCCGAACAGATAGCGCTCCGTCACAAGGATCTCGGCCTCTGGCGTGAGACCACCTGGCGCCGCTACGCCGAATGGACGGCAGTGCAGCTGCAGGCGTTCCGCGCGCTGGGCGTGGTGCCCGGTGATCGTGTGGCGATTCTCGCAGACAATCGCCCTGAGTGGGTGGTGAGCGACCTCGCCCTGCAAGCGCTCGGCGCCATCACGGTGGGACTGTATTCCACCAGCCCCGCCGCCGAGCTCGAATATCTGCTCGCGCACTCGGGGGCAGTGGTGTGCGTCGTGGAGGACCAGGAGCAGCTCGACAAGGTGAACGAGGTGCGCGAGCGTCTCTCCGCGCTGCGGCACGTGGTGATCATGGAGCCGCGTGGCGTGCACACCGCGCCCGGCGACAGGCAACTGCTCACCCTCGATGCATTCGAGGCGCTGGGGGCCGGCGCCACTGTGGCGCAGCTCGAGGACGCGGTGGCACAGGTGGATGAGGCTGCGGTCGCGGTGCTCGTGTACACCTCGGGTACCACGGGCCCGCCAAAGGGCGCCATGCTCACGCATCGCAATCTGCAGGCGGCAGCGGCGGCGTTCCTGTCGGTGTTGCAGTGGCAGGAGGGGGAGGAGGTGCTCTCGTACCTCCCGCTCTGTCACATTCTCGAGCGGCTGCTCTCCACCGTGCTGGCCGTGCATGCGGGCACGATCGTGAACTTCGGTGGTGGCGGCGAGTCGCTCGTGCAGGACCTGCGCGAGGTGCAGCCGCATCGCTTCATCGGCGTACCGCGGGTGTGGGAAAAGATGCTCGCGTCGGTCGAAATACGGATGGCCAACGCGTCGTGGCTCAAGCGGCGCATCTACCGGTTCTGGATGGCACGCGGGCGCGCCCTTGCACGCCAGCGTCTCCTCGGTACCCCGTGGTCGCTCGTGGAGCGTGCGCAGTACGCACTGGGCTGGGCGATGCTCTTTCGCCCGCTGCGCGACAGGCTCGGACTTCGGCGCGTAATCCTCGCGGGAAGCGGAGCGGCGCCGATTGCCCCCGCGGTGCTCGAGTTTTTTTGGGCCATCGGCGTGCCCATCGTGGAAGGGTACGGCATGACCGAGAACACCGCGGTCGCCACCTTCACCCCGATCGAGGCGGTGCGCATCGGAAAAGTCGGACGCCCGTATCCGGGCACCGAGATCCGGATTGCCGACGACGGCGAGATTCTCACGCGCAGCGCCGCCACCTTTACGGGCTACTATCGCAACGAGGAGGCCACGCGTGCTACCGTGGACGCCGATGGCTGGCTGCACACCGGCGACATCGGCACCATCGACGACGAAGGCTACCTGCAGATCACCGACCGAAAGAAGGACATCATCATCACCGCCGGCGGCAAGAACATCTCCCCCTCGTGGATCGAGAACGCCCTCAAGGTCTCACCCTGGGTGCGCGAGGCCATCGTGATCGGAGACCGTCGCAAATACATCACCGCGCTCATTGGCATCGAACTCGACAGCGTGGGTGACTGGGCCACACGCGAACGCATTGCCTTCACCACCTACGCTGACCTCTCGTCGCGCCCCGAGGTGGTGGCGCTCATTGATGCGTGGGTGCAGGAGGTGAACCGCGGCCTGGCTCAGGTCGAGGCGATCAAGCGCTTCACGCTGCTCCACAAGGAGCTCGACCACGAGGAAGGGGAGCTCACCGCCACGCAGAAGGTCAAGCGCCGGGCAATCGCCGAGCAGTTCAAGCAGGCGATCGAGACCATGTACCAGTGAGCGACTTCCTGCAGTTCCTCATTGCCGGGGTGTCGCTGGGCGCGGTGTACGCGCTCGTGAGCATCAGCTTCGTCACCATCTACAAGGCCACCGGGGTGATCAACTTCGCGCAGGGCGGCCTCGTGGTGCTGGGCGCGATGCTGGCCCACACGCTCCGCATCCAACTGGAGCTGCCGTTCGCGCTCGCGGTGCTGGGCGCGATGCTCCTGATGGCGCTCGTTGGTGCAGCGCTCGAGCGCGTAGTGCTGCGCCCGTTGGTGGGGAAGCCCGTCTTCTCGGTCACGATGGTCTCGCTCGGTCTCCTGATCGTGCTCGAGCAGGTGGTGAGCGCCGTCTGGGGGTACGACCCACTCCTCCTCGGCGACCCGTGGGGAGTGAGCACGCTGTCGGTGGGATTGATCACCGCCAAGGTGGCCGATCTGTGGACCATCGCGGCGGCGGGCGTGGTGCTGGCCGTGCTCTGGTTCTTCTTCAACCGCACGCTGCGCGGCATCGCCATGCGCGCCACCGCCGACGACCCGGAAGCGGCGCTCGCGAACGGCATTGGCGCCGGCGCAGTCTATGGGCTCGCGTGGGCACAATCGTCGGCGATTTCCGCGCTGGCCGGCATTCTGCTCGCCAGTGGATCCAAGGGGGTGGACCTTTCGCTCAGCCAGATCGCCTTCCGCGCCTTTCCCGCGATGATTCTGGGCGGACTCGACTCGCCCGGCGGCGCGGTGGTAGGCGGCCTGCTCATCGGCATCACGGAAGTCATGGCCGCCGGCTACCTCACACCCAACGCGCCATGGCTCGGCGCCAACATCCACGGCGTCGCGCCGTACCTGATCATGTTGCTCGTGCTGATGGTGCGCCCATACGGCCTGTTCGGCACGGCCGAAGTGCGGCGCGTATGAGGACCGCATGACGCCTGCCAAGCGCGCCGAGCCCAACGCGGACCTCACGCGACAATACGCTGACGACGTTCGCCTCTTTCGCGGACGGTGGCGGCAGCTGTCGCTGGCGGCTCTCATCGTGGTGATGCTGGTCGCGCCGTTCGGCATGGGCGACTTCTGGTTGTCCGTGCTCATCTACTCGGCCATTGCATCCATCGGCGCCATTGGTCTCAACCTGCTCTCGGGGTACACGGGACAGGTGTCGCTGGGCCACGCATTTTTTCTGGGTGTTGGCGCGTATTCAGCGGCGTGGCTAACCTCGCGTTTCTCACTCCCCTTCCCGCTCTGGCTCATTGGCGCGGCGATCATCGGCGGCTTCATTGGCGGCGTGGCCGGGCCCTTTGCGCTCCGGCTTCGAGGCAACTACCTGGTTATTGTGACGCTGGGGCTCGTGGTGCTGGGTCAGCACGTGTTCGAGAACTGGACCTCGGTCACCGGCGGCCTCTCGGGCGTTCCCGTGGCGGCGCCACTCTCGTTCCTGGGGCTCGACTTTGCCAAGCTGTCGCTGCCGGGCGCGGAGGCGCCGCTCTCGCGCAACCATGGCTTTTTCTATCTCTCATGGATCACGCTGGCGGTGCTGGCCCTCATGGCGCGCAACATCGTGCGTTCGCGCCCTGGGCGCGCCATGCAGGCCATTCGGGACCGCGACGTGGCGGCCGAAGTGGTGGGCGTGAGCCTCGTGCGCTACAAGGTGGGGGCGTTCGTGGTTTCGAGCGGATACGCCGCAGCAGCGGGTGCGCTGTACGCCGCGTACGCGCGCTACGTGAGCCCGCTCGACTTCGGACTGGCGCTCTCCATCCAGTACATCGCCATGATCGTTGTCGGCGG
This sequence comes from Gemmatimonadaceae bacterium, assembly GCA_031379145.1. Classification (GTDB taxonomy): domain Bacteria; phylum Gemmatimonadota; class Gemmatimonadetes; order Gemmatimonadales; family Gemmatimonadaceae; genus Gemmatimonas. Next base: position 13,553 of record JANNEV010000076.1, on the reverse strand, counting down.
GATGGCCACGATTCACGGCTCCATTCTGGGTGCGCTTTTTCTCACCGCGGTGCCCCGTCTGGTCGAGACCGCCGGCCCGTCGCTTCCGTTCCTCTCGCAATCGGCCAGCGGCGGCGGCATCACCATCGCGGCGGCCAACCAGATGATCTTCGGCGCCTTGATCATCGCCTTCCTGCTGTTCGAACCGCGCGGTCTCGCCGGCATCTGGCTCCGCGTACGCAATTATTTCGTCGCCTGGCCGTTCTCGTACTGACCCTACGCCCCGGAGGATTCCCATGCACCGTCCGCCCCTGTGCGCAAGCATGACGCGCGTCGTTCCCACCCTCGCGCTGTTGGTAGCCGCTGCCTGCGGCGGCAAGGACAAGGCCTCTGCCGGCAGCGCGGCGGCGATCCCCGGCATCGTTGGTGACACCATCAGCGTGGGCGCGCTCGTGCCACTCAGCGACAACGTTGCCCTCATCGGCAAGCCGATCCTCGCTGGCGTGCAGGGCTACTTCAACCAGCTCAACCAGAAGGGAGGCGTGGCTGGCAAGTACAAGGTGAAAGTGATCGCCGAAGACATCACCTATGCCAACCCTTCCACCAGCGTACAGAAGTTCAACAAGATCAAGGATCAGGTGGTGGGGTTCGCGCCGATTCTCGGCACCGACCACATCAACGTCACGCTGCCGCTGTTGGCGGAATCGAACATGCTGGCGGTGCCCTCCACGTTTGACGCCGAGTGGGTGCGCGAGCCGCAGCTGGTGCCCGTGGGCGCGCCGTACCAGCTGCAGATCATCAATGGCGTGGACTACTGGTCGGCCAACGGCGGCAAGGGGAAGGTGCTCTGCGCCATGGTCATGGCCACCGGCTACGGCAGTGCCACGCTCGAAGGCGCGGAGTATGTGGCCAAAGCCTTGGGCACGACGGTGGCGGTCACGACCAAGTTCCGCCCGGGTGACCAGGACTTCGTGGCACCGGTCACGCAGCTCAAGAACGGCAAGTGCGACGCCGTGGCGTTCGCCTCGCTCCCCACCGAGACGGCCAAGATCATGGGCACCGCCGCGCAGCTTGGCTTCAAGCCGCGGTGGATTGCCAGCAGTCCGACCTGGCACATGGTGCTGGGCAAGTCGCCCATCGCGCCCTATGCCAAGGAGCACCTGTGGGTGTCAGTGGATGCCGCTGGCCTGGGCGACTCCACGCAGTCGGGAATCGCCCCCATGATGCAGGCGCTCAAGACCGAGATGCCCGACGGATCCCCCGATCTCTACTTCTCAGCGGGGTACGTGTTCGCGCAGGCCTTCCACGTGGTGCTGGAGGAAGCGGCCAAGCAGGGCGACATGACCCGAGCCGGTCTGGCCAAGGCGCTCACGTCGCTGGGCAAGGTGAGCTTCGGCGGGCTGTTGGGCGACTACATGTACGGCGCGGTGGACACGCGCGAGCCACCGCGCGCGACCACCATCTTCTCGATTGATCCGGCTGCCCCGGGCGGCTTTGGCATGGTGGCCCCTAACCACCAGTCGCCGGCGGCCAAAGACTTCGTGTTTACCAAAAAGCGGTAGTCGCGGTCGCGTTACAGCAACACCACGCCTTGCCATGCGCGGATTGGCCCGACTCGCACAGATGGCCCTGCACCCCCGCGGTCATTGGCCCGACCGTGAGCGACATCAGAGTCATTCGCTGCATGGAGCACGTCATGACCGAGGGACTTCTAGCGCTTGACGATCGCTGCCGCGCGGTCGAGCAACTTGTCCAACTCCGCACGCGACAGATAGCGACCGTTCATCACGACTGCAGCGATGCGTGTCGTATTGGCAATGTTCTCCAGCGGATTCGCATCAAGCAACACCAGATCCGCCAGCTTGCCTTCAGCAACGGTTCCCAACTCCGTTTCGCGCTTGAGGAACCGCGCCGGATTGATCGTTGCGCTTTGAAGCGCAGCCAGCGGCGTCAGACCGCCTTTCACCAGCAAGGCCAACTCGTCGTGCAGGCTGAACCCGAAGAACAGGAACGGGAACGTGTTGTCGACGTCAGTGCCGGCCAGCAGGAGTGCGCCACCCTTCTGCAGGTCGGCAGGCATGCGCAGCCGATTGGCCACCTCCCGTCCGTGCTCGGCGAACAGGCTGTCCGGGCCGCGCGGTCCAAAGCTGAACTGGCCCTGCATGACACCCGCGTCCAACGCCATGGTGGTGCGCCACTCGATGACTCTCGACGGCGACACAAACCGCAACCGCGGATCCGTGAACCGTTTCGCGAACTCCTCGCCGAGTGGATAATCGGGGTTGAAGCGCGTTTGCATTTCGACGAGTGTCGGCACGAACCATGTGCCATTCCGCGCAAACCGTTCGCCCAGTTGCTGGCATTTCTCGGGGCTGTACGTGTTCACGCCGAGTGCGAAGGCCGAATCCTCGGTCGCCGCATAGCGTTGATCCTCGCCCGATTGGCGGAGTGTGATGAGATCCCGCAGCTGTCGCCGGATCACATCCTCCGCCGTCGCGCACGCCATGCGATGTCGATACGAGTGTTCGATGCTTCGCATCCCCAGGTCCGAGGCCTCCGCCGCGGTGATCGTCAGCGGCACATGCCCTGCCAGCGGTATGTCGAGCCGCAGCGCTTCTTCCGCCGCCGCCACAAAGACGTCACGGGAGAGCCAGGTATATACCTTGATGAAGTCGAGTCCGGCTTGCTGACGACGCTGCATCTCGACGCGCATCGCCTGCGGGCTGTCGATCGCCACATAGCTGTCACGCGACTTGGGAGACCCGTCGATGATCCGGCCGCTGGCAACAAACCGAGGGCCAAAGGCCGCGCCACGTTCCACCGCGCGGCGCAACTCCACGATCTCCTGCTCGGGCTTCACCGCGGCCGGGTCGCGAATACCCGTCACCCCATTGGCCACGTTGAGCAGGGACGACCACTCCCACCGGTCGAGTGAATGGCTGTGCATGTCCCAGAGGCCCGGGATCACGACCTTGCCTCGCGCATTGATGACGCGGGCCCCTGCCGGAATACGCGCCTTCGGACCCACGGCCGCGATGCGATTGCTGGACACCACCACGGTGAAGTCGTGGGCTATCTGCCCGCGCTCGACGTCAACCACGGACACATGGGTCAACGCCAACGGTGGGGATGCGAGGCCCGGTCGGTGCGTTGCGGCCACTGGCGATGGCGCTGGTAGTGGACGCGCCTGCGCATGGAGCACCGCGCCTACGAGAGGTAGCCAACGGACGGCACGTGTGACGTCACGTAGCAGGGCCAGCATGGAGATCACGGTTGGCGAACGACAATTGGCACGCGCAGTACCGGAGGCGGTTGGTTCCCGCGTGGGTCGGTGGGATACCACGTGGTCGTAAAGCGTAGCGCAAAATCCGCTGGCGCATCGGGAGGGATCGTCACCTCCACATCGAACGTTTGTCCTGCGCTGACCGTTCGCCTCGCCGCGCCTGTGAGCTGCTGCGTGACGGGAAGTTCCGCGCCATCTCGCGCGAGCGAACGCCATTCCTGCACGACGGCATCGCGAACGAACGCCACCGCGATTTGTTCGTCGACCGGAATACTGACGAAACGCAGCCGGTGCGCGCCGGGCGTCAGCGTGAGCGGCGCTGCGTCGGTACGACCGTTGATGGCCAACGCACCCGTCACGGAGTTGCCTAACAACCCCATCACGATCACGTGATCGCGCGTGGTGTCGCGCGGCGCGCTGGCCTCTTCCACGATCAGGGCGCCGTACAAGCCGGTGGAGAGCTCGCTTCCCGCTTCGTCGTGCGTGTGGTAGATGAACGTGCCGACGCGGGCGGGCGTCAGGCGGACAATAAACGAGTCCCCTGGCGCGATGGGTGGCCGCACACTGCGACCAGCCCCACTCCAACCACCGACGCCGTCGAACCAGCTCTCGATCTCCATACCATGCCAGTGCACGGCAAGTGGAGACGACAGTCGATTGACCACCGTAATGGCCGTGGGTTCACCACGATGGAGCACGAGCGTGGAGCCTGGGAATTGCATCGAGTCGCGCGCAGGAGCCGCCGCACTCTGCTGCCAGACGAACGAATGACCAGACGTGCGGCCGAACACGTTGGCACGCTGCGTCGCCACCACCCGCAGCGATCGCGCAGCAGGGGCGCCGGGATTGCGACCAGACGCGAGTGCGAGCGTGCGTAGCGCAGAGGCGCCAGCGCGCGGCGCCACGTGAATGCCCATCACCAACCCCGCCATGTTCTCCTCGGCGTGGTGCACCGACGTCAGGGAGTGCGCGCCCGCCGACATCGCTGCGCGTGGCTCGATCGCCTGCACCAGCGCCATGTGTCGCACGAGATGACAGTGAAAGAGCCAGTTGCCTGGACGCTCGGGCACCCACGTGAGCGACAACGTACCGTTCGGCCTGATGCTCTCTGTCACCAAGAGGCGCTGCTTAGCCACTGGCAGGATCGTGTCGAGCACGCCGTCACCGCGCGCGGTCAGCGTGAAGTAGAACCCATGCAGGTGCATGGGATGCTGCGCCGCGCTGGCGTTGATCACACGCCAGCGCACGGTATCGCCAACGGTGTAGCGCAACCGTTCGGTGGTCGGCCAACTCGCGCCATTGACCATCATCTTGAACGCGGGATCGTTGTGCACGCGCGGATCGTCATCATCCAGCCAGCGGCTGATCAGCAGAATGCGCTCTCCGCGCGGCGGCGTAGTTCCGGCGGCGTCGACGACCAGTGCGCCGACCAGCGGTCCTTCGCCCTTCTCTCCGCTCGGCCAGTCGTCCGGGACCGGCGCGGTCGGATGCTGCACCGCGGGACGCACGCGCGCCCAGTAGTAGTACGTGCCCGCCGCTGTGACGCGAAACCCGACGCTCGCGCGAGCATTCGCCGCCAAGACGACTGAGTCCGTGCTGCGTCCGGCCGCATGGTCCTGCAAACCGAACACCACCATCCGCACAGCCAACGTATTGTGCAGCGTCACCTGCACCAGCGTGCCCGCCGGCGCGCGCAGTAGTGGCCCCGGAACCTTGGCCAGCTGACCATCCTCAACGAACGCGAACGCACTCAGCGTGGCGCCCTTCGCTCCTTCGGGGCGCCACCGTACCTCTCGGATACTGAACGATGCGTTGAGAGTGTCCGCCTTGCGCGTACCAGCAGCGCGGCGAAAATCTTCGAACTGCGCGAGCGGCAGCACGCTCCGAAGAGGTGGTGGCGCGGCCGCAATCGGCAGGTTCGAGACGACGACTGCCGCGAGGACCAGGGCTTTCGGGAGTTGCATGGCCCACGATACTCCCAGCGCCGAGTGCGCGCCACGGTACGGTGGACCGGGATGCACGCAACGTCGTTGTGTGTGCCATCTGCGCGACACCAGCGATCGCATTCGCTAGTCGCGCTCGTACCAGTATGCCTCGAGCGCAGAGTATGCATTCCAGAACACCGCCAGCCAGACCGCCTGCTTCGGCCCGACGGCGAAGACACCCGCCAGATACGCCGTCACCACACCGAACTGGGCTAGACCGGCAACCCAACGACCCTGTGCCACCTGCGCCGCTCCGGGAATGAACGCACTGAGCAGCGCATGCTGTACCGCGTCTCCCTGACTGGAGTTCGGAGTGCCCGCGAGCATGATAGCAGGCTCGCGCGCGGCGTCGATGCCACCGATCTCTGCGGATGGCTGAAGAAACTGACTGCGCGTCCCGTCATCAGGCGACTCGCGAACCTCACTCCTACCTGCATCCATACACGGGGTCGTCAGGAGATGGACAGGAGAGCACGCGCTTGCGGTGATGAAGCGGTCACGTTGAAGCAAGTCGCAATTTGGGCCAGCGTAACGCTCGCGTTCTCTTGCAGGGCCCTTCAATAGGTTGCGGCCAGTGAGCGCAGCGAACCGGCCTCTACCTTGAAGGCCCTGTCAAGAGCAACGCAAGGTTAGATGTCTGCCGCACTGATGTACCGGTCCACAAACGGTCGCGCCTTGAGGACTTCGATGCCCTGCCACCCGGACACGCGCAGCGAATGCTTGTCACCGGACACCACGAGCCGGGCGTGACCGGCTAGCGCCGCAGCGAGAAACTTATCGTCGTCCGGATCTTCGCACACCGGCCGCTCAAGCAGCGGTGGATTCACCATCATCACGTGTACCGTGAACAACGCGAGAAACGCGTCCAGCGCCTCCACCATCGGGGCACGTCCTTTCGCGAGCTCCAGGCCGACCCGCCGGTACTCGTCGAGAATCGGCGGGGAAACGATCAGCGCAAACGCGCCGTTGCTCCACGCCGTAAGGATGCGTCCCGGTACGCCCCCGAACAGCAGCCCGGACACGAGCACATTCGTATCAACGACGAACTTCACTTCCGGCGGCGTACCTTCGCGATCGCGCGCGACACATCGGCCGGCTTAAGCCCCGACGCCTTCGCCGCACGGCGGGCCTGCGCGGTTAACGCCGCAAACTCTTTGAGCGCGGGCGGCTCCAACACTTTCAGGATGACGACGTCTCGATCCGCGACGACCACAAACTGGGCGCCGGTCTTGAGGCCGAGGCGGTCGCGAATGGCTTCAGGAATGACGACCTGGCCTTTGGAGGACAGCGTCGTGGTGGCGGCGTCGGACATGGTAGCTCCCGGTAAGGTCTTACCAGTAAGAATGCAGCACTGCCTGATTCGCCGCAAGGATCCGTTACCGGCGCGACGGCGACGTCTCCGACGGATCGGCGGTCAGCGGGTCCCGGGCGGGACGTGTGTGCGTCGTGGGTGGTCGCACGCGACGGACTCCGCTTCCTCAGCGCACTCGCTGATGTCCGTCAGACATCTAACCACCAATTAGCCTGCACCCTACATCCCCCCACCGCACAACGCAGCAACGCTCGCCGCACTATCCCTACCCTACATGGATATTGCCGCGGAAAAATGCATGAATACCCGCTGCCGTTGCGTATCGCCGCCGCCACACGAACTCACGACACCCACGTCGGAATATCCGGATCTCTCGGAGATATCACGGCAACACGCGCACTGCACCAACCGCACCTCGGCCGATCTGCCGTCCGCCCAGTGCTCGTCCAGACTGCACCACATTCGCTCCACCGCCACCGCAAAACACCAACCGGCTCGTGCTGCCGGTAACGCCGCCCGGCAGACGCCGCATGAACGCTCGAACACCACACCACGCGTACCGACTACACGCCGCAAATCGAACAGCAGCACAACGCATCCGCGCACCAACCGACCCTCACGTCCTCGCGTCGTCTACGGCCTCCGCACCTCCGACCGCAGAAAATCAATCCCGCCGGCCTGCTGGCCCACATCCACGCTGGCAACCTTCTTGAGCGCGACCAAATCAATCACATCCACGGTGCCGGGCTCCGAACCCATCCCCTCCACCGAGATGAACGCGTAACGATCGTCGTCCGACACGGCCACCCCATGCACGACCTTGCGCGTGGTGGGAATGCGCGCCAGCTCCTTGCCGCTCACGGCGTCGAAGACCGACACGGACGCATCACGCTTGTTCGTGGCAATCAACCGCGTGCCGCTGCGCGTGAACCCGAGATTGTACACGCCGGGACCGGCGGGCAGTCGACGTACGAAGGTCCACGTCTTCGTGTCGATCTCCACGAGCTCGCTGCTCTTGTTGCAGGCCACCCACACACGCGCACCATCGGGCGACGGCTGCGCCCACGTGGGTGAACAGGACACATCACCAGGCTTGGGCGGCTCCATGCCGTGCCCACCCATGTCATGCCCGGCGTGCGCACTCGCGCCACGCGCCGGCGGCGCGCCGGCCATGCCCATCTCCTTGCCCTTCGTCAGGAAAAAATGCCGGCTCACGCCGAGCGCGCGCGTGTCGATCTCCACCAGCTCCTCATCCATCATGCACGCCGAGTAGTGCCGGGTACCGTCGGTGCTCAGCCGCGAGCCATGCGGCATGGTGCACGTCTTGATCCGCGCAATCTCCACCAGCTCATCGGCAGCCACCACCGACACATCGCTCGTCTCCATCTCGCCGTGCAAATTGAAATTCACAACGAACACATAGAATCCGTCGGGCGACACCTGCGCCGTAGCCGGAAAACTGCCAAGAATCACACTCCCCTCGGCGGCGTTCGTCGCGCTGTTGTACTTGGTGAGCCGTCCGAACGGTGTGCCGTGCGCAGTGGTAACGAAGTAATGCTTGGCGTCGGGAGACACGGCAACGCCATGCGGACCGGCCACCTCCGTGGGCGACCAGCCCACATACCGCTCGCGCTCGATCGTGGCGCCCTTGGCGCCAAAGCGAATGAGCGCCACCCGATCCACCGACTCACTGGCCACCAGCACGAGATAGTCACGCGCCGGTACCGCTGCAGTGACCCCCGCCTGTGCGCCAAGTACCAACGGCAACAGCGCGCCCACCGCGTGCCCAATCAGCCATGGCCGCCAAATGGCAGCGAATTCTGATCGCATGACTACGGCACCACCTTCGCCGACGGTTTGGGCTCAATGCGCACGATGTACAACCCGGTGTTCACATCGTTGATGTACGCGAGCCCATTCTTGACCACCACACCCCACGTCATGGTGTTGTTGGGAATGAACCCCTTGGGGTCGGACGGATTCACGTTGGCGATCTCGCGCTGCTGCGCCCGCAAATCGCCCCGCAATTCGCCCGAAATGTCAAACGCGCGAAAGCCGGCATTGTACGCACCCATGTACAGCGTGTCACCAGCGATCCAGATGTTATGCACCCCGCCGTACTCGGGCTCGTAATACGCCACCGACTTGGGATGCAGCACATCACTCACATCCACCACCTGCAACCGCCCGTACGCTCGGCTCGCCTGCTTCTCTTCGAGCTGCATAATGTCTTTCATCGTGAACACTTCGTCAGCAATAAACACGTAGTTGCCGTTCCGCCATGCGGTGTGCGTACCACGAATGAATCCGGGTCCGCCGACGGCTTCCACCGACTTGTAGAGCGCGTTCAGGTCGTACTTGAACTGCGACACGATCTGCGGATTGGACGGCGATCCGCCCTTGATGCCGTTGCCGATGTCCAGCATCACCAGTCCGTCGTTCCAGTAGCTGGCGTACACCATGCCGTCCCGCACATCAATGTCGTGCAGCGTGCGCCCGGCGTCACTACGCGGGGTCTTCCACACCGACACCTGCCTGGGATGCGCCGGATCACTGATGTCGATGATATGCAGCGCGCCGGTCCCGTCGTTGGTCAGATACACATGCATGCCGAACTTGGGCTGCGTGTAGATGTACGCGGAGTGTACGCCAGCGGTCACACCATCAGTGAACTCTCCAACCACCTTCGGGTGCAGCGGATCATCGAGCGTGGCGAGCACAATGCCGTTCTTGCGATTGTCCGCCCCTTCACGCGTGATCACCATGACCTTGCCGTCTTCCGATGTCATGATGTCATTGATGGTGCGCGCATTCACCATGACCGAGTCCACGATAGCCGGCTTGGACGGATCGGCCACATTGATCACATACACACGATCGCCGCCCAACAGCGTGCCGAGATAGGCCACCTTGCCGTTGGGATGCACCCAGACCTCAGAGGTGGCGAACGCCGAACGCACCACCGAACCAACCAGTGTTGCCGGACGGCGTACGTCGCGCGCCGCCAGGGTCACCGTGGTTTGCGCCACATGCGATCCGAGCAACGCCGACACCGTGTACGTGCCCGCTTCGTACCCTACAAACGTGCCATCTTCGTCAATCTCGCCCTTGCCCGGCGAGAACGCCCAGGTGGGCGTGAGTCCCGCAATCACCTTGCCGCCGGCATCTTTCGCCATCGCCGCAAAACGAATCACGTCGCCGGTACGCGCGCTTGGACGCGACGGCACCAGACTCACGGTGCGAATGGGAGTGCCGATGACCTCCACAGTCACGCTCTGTTTGACTGCCCCGACCGCGGCAGTCACCACCGCCGTGCCGGCGCTCAGTGCAGTGATGGCGCCATCGCTGCTGGTGCGCACAACCAAGGGCTTGGCACTCGACCACACCACCGCATCGGTACGCTCGTCTCCCGCCTTGGACACGACCGACGCCCGCATGGTCATGGACTGCTGTGGTACCAGCCGCACCGTTTTCGGCAGCCCGGTAATGGTGGCGGCGGGCCCAGCAACCACGGCAACCTCCAGCTGCACGATCATTGGCTTCATACCGGGCTGGATGGCAGACACCACTACGGGGATGGTGCTCACGGCGCCGGCATGCACGAGGCCCAGACTGTCTACGGTGCCTTCGAATGGTGCCGCTGTCTGCTGAAATCGGATGCGTACACCCGGCACCATGTTGCCGTTGGCATCAACAGCAACAGCCTTGAGTTGTAACGAGTCACCGGCCACCACTCGTGCGGGCGATGGCGTGATCACCACCTTCGCGATTGTGGCAGTCTGCGCGAATACCACACACGGCACACTGGCGGCCAATACCACGCCACCCACCATCGTGCTCCATCGCTCCACCCTTGAACGCGTCATGGCACCACCTTCACGACTGGCTTGGGCTCGATGCGCACAATCCAGAGCCCGTTGTTGTCGTCGTTCACGTAGGCCAGTCCATCCTTTGGATTCACCACGACGCCCCAGGTCATGGCGGCATTCTTCACGTGGCCGTCCATATCAGCGGTGTTGAGATGGCCGATTTCGCGCCCCTGCGCGCGCAGGTCACCGCGCAGCTCGCCGGAGATATCGAACACACGGAATCCGGCGTTGTACGCGCCCATGTACAACGTATCGCCCGCCACCCAGACATTGTGCACGCCGCCGTATTCGGGCTCATACCATGCCACGGGTTTGGGATGCGCGATATCACTGACATCGAGCACCTGCAAACGGCCATAGGCGCGACCGGCCGCAGCATCCTTGGTGCCCTTGGGTGCGGCCGCCGGAAACACCTCGTCCGCAATGAACACATAGTTCTTGTGACGCCAGGCGGTGTGCGTGCCGCGAATGAAGCCAGGGCCACCGTCCACTTCCACTTGCTTGTACAGCGCGTTCAGATCGTACTTGAACTGCGAGACCAGCACGGGGTTGGACGGCGATCCGCCCTTGACGCCATTGCCCACGTCCAACACCACCAGGCCGTCGTTCCAATAGCTCGCGTACAGCAGGCCGTCGCGCAGGTCGATGTCGTGCAGCGAACGTCCGGCGTCGGGACGTCCTTCGGTCTTCCAGCGTGCCACTTCCTTCGGGTGAGACGGATCGTTCACATCGAGAATGTGCAACGCGCCGGTCCCGTCATTCGTGAGGAAGATGAACGTGCCGAACTTGTCCTGCTTGTACACGAACGCCGAGTGCACGCCACCGGTTACCCCGTCGGTAAACTCGGCGATAGGCTTGGGATGCTTTGGGTCCTCCAACGACGCAATCACGATGCCGTTCTTCCGATCACTCGCGCCCTCGCGGGTGAACACCAGGAACTTGCCGTCGGGGAACGTCATGACATCGTTCACGCGCCGTGTGTTTGATATCACCGAGTCGGTGACGACAGGGTTGGCGGGATTGCTGATGTCCAACGCGTACAGCACATCTCCGCCACCGCCCGAGCCGAGGTAGGCGTGCATGCCATCCGGGTGAATCCAGACTTCTTCCGTGGTGAAACGCGTCCGCGGCAAGCGTCCCACCAGCGACAACGGGCGCCGCACATCGCGCTCGGCCAGCGTAATGGTGGACTGCACGCTGCGCGTCCCGAATGACGCGGTCACCGTGTACTCACCGGCTTCGTAGCCAACAAAGGCACCGTCATCGTCGATCTGGCCGTGCCCCGGCGAGAAGCTCCAGGTGGGCGTGAGGCCAGCGATGTTCCGACCAAGACCGTCCTTGGCCGACACCGCGAAGCGCAGCACATCACCCGTACGCGCCTCGACATTGTCCGGCGTGAGCGACAGCGACCCCAGCGCGCCAGCCACCACCGTCACGGGCATGCTGCTGGTAGCATTGCCGGCGCGCCCTGAAATGTCACTATTGCCGGGCCCCATGGCGACAATGAGTCCCGCGTCGCTCACGGTGGCCACCTTGGGGTTCGAGCTCGTCCACGTCACACGATCGGCGCGCTTGTCGCCCGCCACCGAGTAGGCACGCCCCGTCGCGCGCAGTCGCTGCCCGATGACCAGCTTGGCCGCATCAGGCGAGAGCTCCACGGTCGCGGCGGGGCCGGGCAGCGCGCGGATTTCGATCTGCTCAAACTTCGGGCGGGCGCCTGCGGTGGTTGCCGTGACCGTGACGGGCAAAATGGCCGTGGCACCCGACGTCACGAGTCCGAGCGAATCCACACGACCCTCAAATCGGGCGGAACCGCCGAGTCGATATCGAAAGGTCACGCCCGGAATAAGGTTGCCTTGCGCATCCCTCGCTTCGGCACGCAATCGCAGCGTATCGCCAGCGATCATCGTTCTGCTGGCAGGGAACACGACAATGCGTGCGATTTCGGGTGCTTGGGTCGGTGGCTGCTGCAAAGCCAGCAGGGCCAGGAGAAGCGTCATCAGACGGCCTGTGCGAGAGGAAAACGATGCACTCGATCGCGTATAAGCTCGGTGCTCGTGCCCCGCTTGTGCAAGCAGTGACAGCTGTCTCGATCAGTTCCGGCCGGCCGTGCCCCTCCCACGAGCCGCGCGGCCGTCTCGAATCCACGCCACCAGCACCATCACTCCGGCCGACAACCCGATGCCCACCAAGCTGCGTTGCACGGGCGCGAGCGAAAGTCCAACCAATTTCACCCCACGCGCCGCGAAGAAGAACGCCACCATGGCCAGCGTCCCCAACGTCCACCCGGTACGCTCCAACACACTCGAGCCGGCAATGGGCGACCCGACCTCCACGCGAGTGACCAACGCGCGCCATCGAGGCCAATCCCACGCCAGGAGCCAGAGATTCGCCAGCAACATCAGCACAGTGATGATCGGTGTGCCCTTGAACTCAATCGCAATGGTGACGACCACAACGTTGACCAGGATTGGCAGGAACAGCAGCGCTCCATAGAACGCCGTGACGGGCCAAAGCAGCAGGCACCCGGCTATCACCTGCGAAAGTCCGAGAAACCGCCAATACCCACCAGTCTGATACATCGCCTCGAAGAAGTATCCCACCGGGGTATCCACACCCAGCAGCGTGAAGCGTTCGCCCAACAGCTTCACTGTTCCGGTCGGGATGAACGCGACGGCCAGGAGCACGCGACAGAGCATGGTGAGGCGCGCAGCGGCGGGATGGCGCATCACCCGCGTCTGCAAGGCATCGAGGGAGGCAAGCACGCGATTGGAGAGCATGGCTATGTCTACGCGACAGCGCGCGCGGAGATTCGCCGTCGGCTACCGACCGAGCTTCACCGAGAGTCCGGCGTACAGAGCGAACGTACCGTTCCTGGCCGACTCGCGCACATTCGAGGAGTTGAATTCCACCACCTTCGACACGCCGAACTCGTAGCGCGCGCCCGCAGTGAACACGAGGCCACCCAGGCTGAGGTCAACTCCGCCCCCGGCAATGCCACCAACGTCCACTGTCTTGGTGTTTACGCCGGGAACATCATTGCACTCGCCACGGCTACCCTGCACGGTGCAGTCCACCTGCAGCCCCAAATAGGGCCCGGCGTAGACATGTGGCGCCAAAGGCAG
>JANNEV010000303.1:0-3885 GCA_031379145.1 Gemmatimonadaceae bacterium | reverse complement strand
AGAGACGGGAACGAGCTTGACCATCTCCTCGGTCGCCCTGGTTACGAGCGGCACCATGAGCAATCCCAGTGCGATGCCGCCAGAGAGGGCCGAGAATCGGCCGCTGGGTCGGACAATCAGTTCCCACGCCAGAATGCCGAGTACGATCGATGGCAAACCGCTCAGCACATCGGCGACGAAACGCACGACGCCGGCCAACGGCGTTCGCCCACGTTCCGCCAGGAAGAGTCCTGCACCAATGCCGACTGGCACGCCCAAAAGCGACGCCATGCAGAGCAGCATCAAGGTCCCGACGATCGCGTTGCCCATCCCGCCGCCCGCGACGCCAGCGGCGGTCGGCATCTTGAAGAAGAAGTCCAACGAGAGTGCGGACGCACCGCCGATGATGAGATGCGTCAGGATGGCCAGCAGCGGAAACACGGTCAGTGCGGCGGCGAGCCATGTCAGTGTGGTCATCGCGATGCCGGTCCGACGTCGGGCGGTAACCGTACGCCGCCGCTGATCGCGGCCTCCGTCGGCCGCTGTCGTCTCGTTCAGTGCGCCGCGCGAGATCACGAGGGATCCGTGACTTGCCGGACACGCCACACCAGCCAACGCGCCACGACGTTCACCGCGAGCGTGATCAGCAGAAGCAAACCGGCGACGGCCATCAGCGCGGACAGATGCCCATCGGTCGATGCTTCCCCGAATTCATTGGCGAGCAAGGACGCCATCGTATACGCTGGATCAAACAGCGAGGTTGGAATGTCGTGCCGATTGCCGATAACCATCGTAACCGCCATGGTCTCGCCCAACGCGCGACCGAGACCGAGCATGATGCCCCCCACGAGCCCGGAACGCGCATACGGAATCACGGCGTCCCGAATGACCTCGAAACGCGTGGCACCCAGCGCGAGCGCCGCTTCCCGTTGCGCTCTGGGAACCGCAGCGAGGACCTCGCGAGAGACGGATGCGATGTATGGCAGGATCATGATCGCGAGTACTAGCCCCGCCGCGAGCAGGCTCGGACCATACGCTGGCCCGGAAAAGATCGGAATGGCGCCGAGTGTACGCTGAAGCGCGGGCATGACGGTGGTTCGCAGCAGCGGAACCAACACAAAAATGCCCCAGAGTCCGTACACCACGCTGGGAATTGCCGCCAGCAAATCCACCAGAAATGCCACCGGAGCCCGCAGGCGTGCCGGGGCAACTTCCGAGGTAAACACGGCGACACCGAGCGCCAAGGGTGTGGCGATGGTGAGTGCAAGAATTGACGAAAGCAGTGTGCCGACGAGCGCGGGAAGCGCGCCGTAGCGACCGTGCGCCACGTCCCATTCCCGGCCAAAGATGAGTTCGCTGCCGTTGTCTCGCACAGCGGGCCACGCGGCAGTCGCGATGACCACGGTCAGCACGGCGAGAAGAACGGGAATGAGTGTCGCGCAGGCGGTGATGGCGGCTCGGTAGAAGCGATCGCCAACCGGTTGTGACGTGGCCTCGTCCACCCACACGTGCGTCTCCCGCCCACCATCGCCCGATATGACGGATGCGGGCGAAGTCACGGCAGTGGTCGCGACCGGACCAGCGGTGACAACGGGTGGGGGAGTCATGCGCGAAAGCTAGAAACAGCGGCCTACTGACCGCCAGCGTTCGCGTAACGGCATTGTCACGGCGTTGACGGCGGCATTCCCGACACGGTTGGCTCTCGTGTACGCGTCCCGGGGGCCGCGAGTAGTCCGTCCAGTTGATCCAGCACCAGCGCCGCGACTTCCGTTGGAAGGGCGACATAGCCGAGCGCCGCAGCCATCTCGCCGCCATCACGCAGTGCCCAACGCAGGAAGTCCACCATTTGCCGAGTCTTCGCGGGACCGATGATGTCGGGCGCGAGCAGCATCCAGGTGAATGAGGCGATGGGATAGGCCGACGTGCCTGGCGCATTCACCAGCGAAACTCGAAAGTCTGATTTTGCCGTATCGTTGATCGCTGAGGCCGCCGCCGATGCGATCTCGAATGGCATGGGCGAGATGAAGCGTCCCTCGCGATTCCGTACGTGCGCAACCGGCAGGCGATTTTGTCGTGCGTACACGACCTCGAGGTAGCCGATGGAGCCCACCATTTGCTTGACCTGCCCTGCGACTCCTTCGTTGCCTTTGCCGCCAATACCAGTGGGCCAGCGCACGTCCTTCCCTCGCCCCGGTCCGGCGGCCCACGCGGTGCTCGTCGCGGCCAGGTAATCGCTCAGGATGTACGAGGTGCCGCTGCCGTCCGCCCGGTGAACTACCAGGATATCGGTGGCAGGCAGCGCCTCTGAGGCATTCAGTAGAGCGATGCGGGGGTCGTTCCACTTGCGGATTCGCCCGAGAAAGATCTCCGCAATCACGTCGCCGGAGAGCCGAAGCGGACGGGTCAGGCCCGGGAGATTGTAGGTGATCGCGACCGCACCTAGCACTGTCGGCACATGCACGATTCGGATGCCGCCTTTCGCCAGCTCATCGTTCGACATGGGAACATCGGTAGCGCCGAAGTCGACGGTTTTCGCGAGCACTTGTCGAATTCCGCCGCCCGAACCGATGGACTGATAGTTGATACGGACGTTGGTGCGCTGGGCGTAGTCGTTGAACCAGCGCGAGTAGATCGGATACGGGAACGTTGCCCCGGCGCCAGTAAGATCTACGCGTGTGCCTTCAGCGGGTGCAACGTCAACGGCCGAGTCGCTGGAGGTCCCGGCCTCTCGCGTCTTGCTGCAGGACAGCGACAGCATTGCCGCGGCGATGCAGACAAGCACGCCTCGAAGACTGGCGCGTGACTGACGTGGGCGGATCATTCTTCCGAGCGTGCTCACAGGTTGTTCGCGTAGCCGAGGAATTTGAACCGATGGTCGCGCTCAACGATGGTGCCGAAGTACACGTTCTCGGGAAGCGTGGTGCCGGCACTCCGGAGCCGCACGGTGCACCGCTCGTACAGCAGATTGCGGCCTTCCGCAATCGCCGATGTGGGGCAACGCAGGGAACCAACGGCGAGCGGCTTCCCGCCAAAGGTATTCAGCAGCGCTCGCGCGCCGGCGTTCGAGCTTTCCAGAATCTGGCCCCACAGCAGCTGCGGGGGCGCTTCGTACGGCGGCAGGCTCATTCGCGAATCGGGATAATAGAGCCAGGCGAATTCCGCCTGATCCAGCACCATCGCGTTCAGGGCCGCAGTATCGTTTGCGGCGACCGCCCGGGTCCAGCGCGTCACCAGAGCCTCACGTGAGGCACTGGCATGGCGCAGTGTGTCCGGACGCTCCGCGAGGTCGGCCCGGAACCGTTCGAGTTGAACCGGAATCGGCAGGATGGAGTCGACCACGCCTCCGGCGGCAACCACCTCCTGAACGTGCTGCGCCTGCGCTGCCTCGGCTCCTTGCGGTGACGACGCTTGGCCAGGTCGCTCGGCGTGGCAGGCGGTGGCCGAGACGACCACGGCCAGAAGGAGTCCGACGCTGCGGTCCGTCAACATGTGTGGGAAGGGATAAATGGAGAACGGTCGGCGCCAAGAGCACGGCACCGACCGTTCGGTAAACTGACCGCGGGAGCGGACTACACGCTAGTTGCGCGCGTAGTTCGTCCAGTTGGCCCACCACTTCGCGCCGCCGGGAGCGGCCGCTCCCACGTAGGCTGTTGGCACGATGAAGGTGCCAGCCCGAGCGGCGATCCGAGGAACGCCGGCGAAGCTGTTCAGTCCGCCCGTTGCGATAGGCGAGTTGGCCGCCGGCGCCCAGTCAAAGTTTGCACCGGTTGTCGTCGCTGCGCCCGCAGGAAGCGCCGCGAACAAGCTGGCCGCCGTGGTCCCTGTCGCGGCGAGCGTGATGGCGGAGCTGCGCGCCGTGAACGCCGCCTCCTGGCCGAAGTTCGTTCCTGTGGGATCGAATACCAC
>JANNEV010000073.1:0-3593 GCA_031379145.1 Gemmatimonadaceae bacterium | reverse complement strand
CGCGCACGATCTCAAGCACGACCGCGACGTCGCGATCAAGGTGCTGCATCAGGATCTCGGTGCGGCACACGGCGGTGAACGGTTTCTCTCAGAGATCCGCACCACCGCGCGTCTGCAGCATCCGCACATTCTCCCGCTGCTCGACAGCGGCGAGGCCGACGGCTTGTTGTACTACGTGATGCCGCTCGTGACCGGCGAAACCCTGCGCGCGCGCCTCGAGCGCGAGCGTCAACTCCCCGTCGCCGACGCCGTCCTGATTGCGCGCGAAGTGGCCGACGCGCTGGGCTACGCGCACGGGCTCAACGTGATCCACCGCGACATCAAGCCGGAAAACATCCTGCTGCAAAACGGCCACGCCCTCGTCGCCGATTTCGGCATTGCGCTCGCGGTGCAGACGGCCGGCGGCGCTCGCATGACGCAGACGGGCCTCTCGTTGGGTACGCCGAACTACATGAGTCCCGAGCAGGCGATGGGTGAACGCACCATCGACGCGCGCAGCGACATCTACGCGCTCGGCGCCGTCACGTATGAAATGCTCGTCGGCGAAGCGCCGTTCACGGGGCCCAGCGTGCAAGCGATCATCGCACGCGTCCTCACCGAGGCTCCGCGCGCCATCAGGGTGCAGCGCAAAGCGGTTCCTGCGGGTGTCGAAGACGCCGTGCTGCTCGCGCTCGAAAAGTTGCCGGCCGATCGCTTCGAGAGTGCAAAGGCGTTCGTCGACGCGCTCGGGCGTGAAGGACAACCGACGTCGTCACGCGCGACCAATGCTACCGCACGCACGAAATCGTCGCGCGGCCCGATGATCGCCGCCGCGGCGCTCGCGATTGTCGCAGGCGTCGCGGGATTCGGCTGGTGGCGCGCGTCCCACGCCGTCGCGGCAAGCAACCGCGTGGCGTTGCAGTTCCGCATCGATGAACCCGATGGCGCGCAGATCATCGCCTCGTACGCGTCCATCGGCGTGTCCACCGTCGGGCGACGCGTCGCCTTCATCGCCCGCGACAGTGCCGGTGTGTCCCGCGCGTATGTGCGCGACTTCGACGACGTGCGCGCGCATCGCCTGGAGGGGACGGAAGGGGTCAGGCAATTGTTCCTCTCCCCTGACGGCGCATGGGTGGCCTTCGCGAACAACGGGAAACTGATGAAGGTTCCCGCCGTCGGCGGCAACGTCGAGTTCTTGGCGGATATTCGCAATCCGCGCGACGGACAGTGGGCGACGGACGGCCACATCTATCTCGGCGACGCCGGCCGCATCGTCGTCGTGCCGGAAAACGGCGGTGCGGTGAAGACGCTGCGCCCGCTCGTACAGACGGGGCGGCTGTCGCAATCACCGCGCCTGCTCGACGATGGCACCACGCTGCTCTTCACCGATTGGGCCGGCAATGTCGGCAGTGCACGGCTCATGTCGTACTCGCTGTCGTCAGACTCGGTCGCCCCGCTCGGCGTGAGTGGGTCACGTGTACTGGGCGTCAACAATGGGCTCCTCATCTACGGCAACGAGCGCGGTGCCATTTACGGCGTCGCGTACGATGCAACACGTCGCGTCGTGTCGGGTGAGCCGCGCCTGATGAACCAGGTCGCCGCGAGCGACGTGGACATCCTCGTCGCCGTTTTGGCCGACGATGGCTCGTTGCTCTATCGCTTCGGTGAGAACAAGTCCGCCCTCACCATCGTCAGTCCGGGTGGCGCCGTCGAGGTCTTGAGCACTGGTCTGGAAAGTGCCGCGGAACCGCGCCTCTCGGCCGACGGCACGCGCATCGCGTTGACGACGGGTCGCGTGCCGGAGGTGGTCACGTACGATCTTCGCGCGCGTTCGATGACGCGCTTCAGCGATGCGGCATCGTCGCCGACGTTGTTCGGACGCCCCGAGTGGACACCCGATGGTACGCGACTCGTGATGCGTGCGCAGGCCGGCAGCGAACGATCAACGCTCGTGTGGCGTGCCGCCAACGGCACCGGCGGCACCGAGGTGCTGCATCGCGATGCGAACATTCCACTCTGGGAAGGCGTCGTCTCGCCCGACGCGCAGTACCTCATGTACCGCGTCGGCTCGGGCACGACGTCCGATCTGCGCTATCGACGGCTCGTGGGAGATTCAACATCGCGCCCATTCGTCGCGACGCCCGCAGGCGAGGAGACACCGCGCTTCGCGCCCGATGGACACTGGGTGAGCTACGCCTCAGACGAGGCGGGCACCGGGCTCGAGGTGTACGTACGCGCCTTCCCCGACGGCGCGGTCGCGTATCGCATCTCCGAATCGGGCGGCCAACAACCGGTGTGGTCTCGCGACGGCAAGTCCGTCTACTACATCCCGCGAGACGGGGTCCTCGTCCGCGCGCGCCTCGACGTGACATCCGCGGTGCGCGTGGTCTCCCGTGACACCGTCGTCCGCGGTGGTTTCGACCTGCCGCCGTTTCGCGGTCACGCCAACTTCGACGTCATGGCCGACGGGCGCTTGGTCATGTTCCGCCCGATGGAGAACTCGCAGCGGCTCGTGCTGGCACACGGCTGGCTCGACGCGGTGCGCGCCGAGTGGGCGAAGGCGACGAAGTGAACAACACCCTGACGCGCCTCGCTGCGGCGCTCGCTGACCGCTACCGCCTCGAGCGCGAACTCGGCGCCGGTGGCATGGCCACCGTGTACCTCGCGCACGATCTCAAGCACGAGCGCGATGTCGCCATCAAGGTGCTGCATCCCGACTTGGGTGCGGCGCTCGGCGGCGAACGGTTTTTGAGCGAAATCCGCACCACGGCGCGTTTGCAACACCCGCACATTCTCCCGCTGCTCGACTCAGGCGACGCCGACGGCTTGCTGTACTACGTGATGCCGCTGGTCACCGGCGAAACGCTGCGCGCGCGATTGGAACGCGAACGCCAGTTGCCCATCGCCGACGCCGTGCGCATCGCGCGCGAAGTGGCGAGTGCGCTCGACTACGCGCATCGGCAAGGCGTGATTCATCGCGACATCAAGCCGGAGAACATTCTCCTGCATGATGGTTCCGCGTTGGTCGCCGACTTCGGCATTGCCCTCGCCGTGCAGACCGCGGGCGGGCAGCGCATGACGCAAACGGGCCTGTCGCTCGGAACACCGCAGTACATGAGCCCTGAGCAGGCGATGGGCGAGCGCACCATCGATGCGCGCAGCGACATCTACGCGCTGGGTGCCGTCGTGTACGAAATGCTCGCCGGCGATGCGCCGTTCACCGGCAGCAGTGTCCAGGCGATTGTCGCCAAGGTGCTGAGCAGCGAACCCGAACGCTTGTCCGTAGTGCGCAAGACGGTGCCGCCGTACATCGAACACGCAGTACTGACCGCACTCGCGAAACTGCCCGCCGATCGCTTCGCCAGCGCAGCCGAATTTGCGACGGCGCTCTCGACGAATAGCGGCGCCACCTACGCCGCCGCGAGCACGGCCGCTGCACCATTTGCGCCGCGCCGCCGCCCATGGCTGTTCGCGGTCGCGTTGCTCGGCCCACTGGCCGGCGCCCTCGCGGGATGGGCGCTGCGTGCACCGTCGACGAACTCGTCCGCCGGCCCGACCTTCACCGCGCTGGTGCCGCGCCCCAATGAGCGCTGGAGCGGTGACGGCGCGACCTA
>JANNEV010000064.1:0-10003 GCA_031379145.1 Gemmatimonadaceae bacterium | reverse complement strand
TCGCTGCCGCCCCGTCCGAGCGTGACCACCGCACCATCGGGCGCGGCCCCCACGAAGCCCGGTACCACGGGGACCGTGCGTCGGCGTAAGATCGGCAGCAACGTCTCGCGGACCGCCCGGTCGGTTCGGTACAGATCAGGGAACGCCCCGCCAAACGCACCGTCCGTAAAAATCAGGTCCGTCGCGTCCACGTACTCGGCACGGATCTTTCGCGCCAGCAGACCGGCCACCACCAGCTGCGCCGACAGTTGCTCACCACGCGCCACGATGAAGTCGCGCGTGCGCGGTGTGAGCTCGCGCAGGCTGGAGACGCCATGCAGCAGCGTATGTAAATCGGCGCACGCCATCTCAATGTCGGCAATCAGCGCGCGCTGTGCACGCAGACGCGGCACGATGCCCACGGCAACATCCCGATGCAGCCGGAACACCGCGGTCATCTGCGCGTTGACGGCGTCCTGATCCCCAGTGAGCGCCGTCGTCGCCAGCGCCAAAAAGCGGTCGGTAACGCCGGCGAGTGCGGAGACCACGGTCACCAGCCGGGCGCGCCTTGGCGCCGCGATGATCGAGATCGCACTGCGCACGGCGGCGGCGTCCGCCAGCGATGCACCTCCGAACTTGAACAGCTCAAGCGCTTGCTGACGAGAAGGCATCAATGACCAAATCGGGGGCGCAACAGTCCCTGTACGCAGGGTCGGAACAGGCAGGTTAGTCCGCGATCGCCGGACTGTCCACACCCGCATGCTCCTGCGTACCTTTCGCGTCGTGAATTTCGCGGCACCCACACGGGGATGCTGCACTCCCAGTCGTCGACTCTCCATGACCGCTACTGCCCTCGAACCCATCGCGTCCTCGCCCACCGCCGCTTCGGCTATCCCTGATCGTCTGAGTGGGCTTTCTGCCATCGCGCACAATCTGGCATGGAGCTGGAATCGCGACGCGCGTGCACTCTTTCGCGAGATCGATGACACGCTGTGGAACAGGTTGCGGCACAATCCAATCGAACTGCTTCAGCAGGTCGACCCGCAGCGCTTGACTGTACTCGCCAGTGACACGGCGTTCTGCGCGCGGTACGATCGGGCCATGCAGTGGTTGGCCACCGAAAAGTCGGACGAACACACGTGGTACGCTCGCACGTTTCCGGAGCTGCGCGGCAAGACGGTCGCGTACTTCTGCGCGGAATTCGGCATCCACAATTCGGTACCGATTTATTCGGGTGGGCTCGGCGTGCTGGCGGGCGATCATCTGAAGACCGCGTCGGACCTTGGGGTGCCGCTGGTGGCCGTCGGCATTCTGTACCGCAACGGATATTTCGACCAACGTGTGCGCCCCGACGGCTGGCAAGAGGACTCGGACAACAAGTTCGCGTTGGGATCGGTGCCGATCACGCCGGTACCGGGGCCGGACGGACAGCTGCACATGGTGACCGTCAACACCTTTGGTCGCGATGTGCGCATCCGCGTGTGGAAGCTCGAAGTCGGACGCGTCCCGGTGTACCTGCTCGATTCAGATCTTGAGGAGAATCATCCCGACGACCGACCGCTGCTGTCCAAGCTGTATTCTGGCGGTCCGGCGATGCGTCTTCGGCAGGAGTGGCTGCTTGGTGTGGGTGGCGTACGCGCGTTGCGTGTCATGGGCATTGCGCCCGCCGCCTGGCACGCCAACGAAGGGCACGCGGCGTTCATGATGGTGGAGCGTGTGCGCGAGCTCTGCGTCAGCGGCGTTGCATTTGCCGATGCCGTCAAGCAGGTGCGCAACTGCAGCGTCTTCACCACACACACTCCGGTTCCCGCCGGGCACGATCAATTCGGTGTGCAGGAAGTCGCGCAGTGTGCGGGCGGCATGTGGAACGAAATGGGCATCGATGCGCAGACGTTCGTGCGCCTGGGCTACCACCCGGAGGCAGGTACCGGGTCCTTCCACATGACGGCCGCGTCCATCCGCATGTCGCGACGCATCAATGCCGTATCGCGACGGCACGGCATCGTGTCACGTGAGCTGTGCAAGCCGCTCTGGCCAGGCCGCGCGGAGGCGGATGTTCCCGTTGGTTACATCACCAACGGTGTGCATCTGGCCACGTGGATGGCTTCTCCGATCATGCAGTTGCTCGACAAGCATCTTGGACCGTGGTGGGGCCACGGCAATGATCCGTCCGTCTGGGAGCAGGTGCTCTCGATGGACGATGAGACCCTGTGGTTCACCCACATGCGTCTCAAGCATACGCTGATGCGTCGAGTGCGAGAGGAAGCGCGTCGCGCATTCGCGGAGCGCACGCTCGAGACCGCGCAACTCGTGGGAGCCGGCCCGCTCCTCGACCCGGACACGCTCACGATCGGCTTCGCCAGACGGTTCGCCACCTACAAGCGTGCCGACCTGATTTTCAGCGATGTTGAACGGCTGCGCGCGCTCGTCACGAACAGCTCGCGCCCAGTCCAAATCGTTTTCGCCGGCAAGGCACATCCGGCGGACACTCCGGGCAAGCAGGTACTCCAGAACGTCTACCAGTTCACGCGCGACCCGCGATTCGAAGGCCGCGTCGCCTTTGTGGAAGATTACGGGATGCACCTCGCCCATCTACTGGTCCAGGGTGTCGACGTTTGGATGAATATGCCTCGAGTGCCCATGGAAGCGTCCGGCACAAGCGGCATGAAGGCCGCCCTCAACGGCGTCCCGCAGTTCTCCACGATCGACGGGTGGTGGGAAGAAGGATATGAGGGCAACAACGGGTGGGCGATTCAACCCGAGGAGGACAGCGATGACCGCAGCGTTCCGTCCAATCGCCTGTATGAGCTACTCGAACAGGACGTTGTTCCGAAGTACTACGATCGGGACGCCACCGGCCTGCCACGCGGCTGGCTCATGCTGATGAAGAACGCGATTCGAGTCGCTGGACAGCACTTCACCGCCCGCCGTATGGTGGAACAGTACGCTCGCGGGTACTACGCGCCGTCCATTCTCGGCGACGCACTGCCGGATGATCCACCGACCGCCTGATCGCGTGCCGTCTCTCCGGCCGCTCTCCGCATGAATCGCCCCGCACTGCCCACACCCAACCTCGGTTCCCCCGTCGTTGGACAGTCGACCAGCAACTCGCAGACCATCGTCCACCTCTCCGCAGAGTACAGTCCGTTTGCTCGGACGGGTGGGCTCGCGGAAGCGGTCATGGGCCTGGCCAATGTGCAGGCCAGGGCCGGTCACACGGTGGTGGTTTTTGTACCCCTGTACCGCTCCGTTCGCGATCATGCGCCGGATCTGGCACCGCTCGGCCGACCCATTCGCGTGGAGCTCGGCTTTCGCGGATCGGAAGTTCGCTTTTTCCGCGATGTCCATCCGGCGCCAGGTCCGAAAGTTGTCTTCGTGGACATTCCGGAATATTTCAATCGGCCCGGATTGTACGGAGAACACGGTCGCGACTACGCCGACAACGCCCGTCGCTTCGCGATGTTCTCGCGCGCGGTTCTGGACGGTATTCCGCGGTTGATTCAGGGCCCGGTGCTCATCCACGCGCACGACTGGCATACGTCGCTCGCGCTGATGTACATGCGCACCTACGCCGACCTCCGGACACGATTCGCCGGTACACCCACCGTCCTGTCCGTGCACAATGCCGGCTATCAGGGACACTTCGACGCCGCACAACTGAACGACTGTGGCATCCCACCAGAGTACTACACGTTTCAGCACCTCGAGTGGTACAATCGTATCAACTTCCTCAAGGGCGGACTGACCTTCGCCGACATGGTCGTCACGGTCAGTCCAACCCACGCCGCAGAGCTTCGCACCGCCGCGGGCGGATTCGGTTTGCACGACGTCTTCCGCTGGCTCGGTGATCGCTTCGGCGGTATCACCAACGGCATCGATCAGTCCGTCTGGGACCCGAGCGCCGACGAGCAGATCACCGCGAATTACTCGCGCGAAGATCCGAGCAACAAGGCGAAGTGCAAGGCGGCACTGCAGCGCCTGTTCGGTCTGCCACTGCGCAAGCACACGCCACTCATCGGCATGACCGGTCGACTGGTCACCCAGAAGGGACTCGACCTGATTCTGAAGTCGTACCTGGTCTGGAATCTCGACGCGCAATTCGTGTTCCTGGGCGCGGGCGAAAAGCGCTACGAAGAGGGCCTGCGCAACCTCGCCACGCTGCGTCCGCGGAACGTAGGCGTGCAACTCGACTTTACGGATCGGCTCGAGCACCGGCTGATGGCGGGTGCCGATCTTTTCCTGATGCCGTCCCAATACGAGCCCTGCGGACTCACCCAGATGCGCGCGCAGCGCTATGGCGCGCTGCCGGTGGGACGTCGGGTCGGTGGTATCGCGGATACCGTGGACGACGAGGCCACCGGCTTTCTGTTCGACGAGTTTACCGTGGGCGCGATGGACTGGGCCTTGTCGCGAGCCCTGACCCGATACGCCGACGACGCGCAGTGGGCCCCGCGGATGTACGAGGCGATGGGACGCGATTTCGGGTGGGCGCGATCTGCCGAGCGCTACGCGTACGCCTACGCGCGCGCGACAACCATCGCGCGCTCGCGCGGCTGAGCGCGCGTCCGTCACTTTCTCTCCCGATGACTCCTACCCCGCTTCAATCGGTTGTGGTGCACGCGCACTGCTACCAGCCGCCGCGCGAAGATCCGTGGCTCGAGGCGATCAGTCTCGAACCCTCCGCCGCACCGGATCACGACTGGAACGCGCGCATCGATCGCGAGTGCTACGCACGACTGGCGGCCGCCGAGGGGCGACGTCGAGACCCTCGCGCGGCCGCTCGTGACCCCGACGCGCGCGCGGGGCTCGCTCGACTGATCAACCTGTATGCGTGGTGCTCGTTTGATGTCGGCGCCACGCTCTGCGAGTGGCTCGAGTCCGGAGCGCCAGATACGCTGGCCGCCATGCAGGTTGGTGACCGGGCCAGCGTGCGGCGTTGGGGACACGGCAATGCCATCGCCGCGCCGTACCATCACGTGATCCTGCCGCTCGCCTCACGGCGCGACAAGGTGACGGAGATCCGCTGGGGCATGGCGGATTTCCGGCGCCGCTTCGGCCGCGACGCAGAGGGAATGTGGCTACCCGAATGTGCAGTCGATGAGGAGACCCTCGACGTCCTCGCTCAGGAAGGCATCCGCTTCACCATTCTCGCGCCGTATCAAGTTCGCGGCGCCGATGGCACACACGGCATGCCGGTGCGCTGGCGCGGCGCGAACGGGCGTTCGGTGGCCATTCTTCCGTACGACGGCAACCTCGCCGGCGAAGTGGCCTTTGGCGGACTGCTCCGCGACGCCACCACACTCGCCAACCGACTCGCCCGTCCCGAGCAGATGCACGACGGGATCGTACGTTGCACCACGTTGGCCACAGACGGCGAAACGTTCGGGCATCATCATCGCGGCGGCGAAGGGACCCTCGCCGACTCCCTCCTCCGAATCTCGCAGCAGGGTACGGGTCGACTGACCAACCCGGCGGCGCTCATTGCGCAGTATCCGCCAACAACCGACATCAGTCTCGTCTCCCCATCCGCATGGAGCTGTGCGCATGGCGTGGAGCGTTGGCGCAGCAACTGCGGCTGTCGACTTGATGGCGGAAAACCCCCCGCACAGCAGTGGCGCGGTCCGCTTCGCCATGCACTTGCGGCGCTGGCCGATCGGTGCCACGAAGTGTTCGAGCGCGAAGGTGTCGAAGTCTTCAACGGCAATCCCTGGGACGTTCGCGATGCGTACGGTGCCGTCGTGGCGCTCGATGGCGCGTCGCTGCAGGCCTTCGCCAGCGAGCACGTCGTCGCGGGCATGGACACAGTCGGAATCGAACGGGCGCGGGCCCTGCTGGAGCTTGAGCGTGCCACGCTGCGCATGTTCACCTCGTGCGCGTGGTTTTTCGACGACGTGGACCGCATCGAAACCCGGCAAGTGCTCCGGTACGCGGCCCGCGCGCTCGAGCTTTCCGGGATGGCGGCCCGACTTGAGCCCGAGTTCGTGAAGTGGCTGGAGACGGCCCGGGCCGGCTCTCAGGACAGCGGGGGCGCGAGCGAGCTGTTCGTCCGAGAGGCGCTGCCTCATCGCGATGCGGCGTTGGGCGTGGCCGCCGGCGCCATCGCGTGCGCTGCATCCGGACAGGTGCACCAGCGTGTGGAAAGCTTCGATGTCTCTCTCATGCCGCTGGAGAACGGTGCGTGGCGCGCCTCGCTCGCGCACCGCCGTACCGGCCATCGGTCCGAATTCGTCGGACAGGTTCGCGGTGAGGGGCCGACTCTCGGAGTCTCGCTCTCGCCGGTTGGCACCGACGACGGCATGGTGCACAATGTGTCCATCCATGAGTTTCCAGAGTCGCTGGCGCGCCAGCTTCTCGCACCATTTGCCGCGCTCGATGCCGCGCTCGGGTAACAGCGCCATCCCGCGCACACGAGCGCCGGCGCCGCCCGGCACCACTGCTCTCACGGAAAGCGAATGACCGAGCTTGTGCTGGATGACTTTGCGCACGATCGGTCCACCGCTCCGGCCTGGTCAACGTTTACCGATCAGGTGATGGGCGGCGTTTCTCAGGGTACGACGACGTTTGAGCAGGTGCATGATCGCCCTGCCCTCCGCCTCCGAGGTATCGTCTCGCTCGAACGCAACGGTGGCTTCATCCAGATGGCGCGGCCACTCGGGGGCGTTCATTCGGCCGAACGCGACACCCGCAGCTATCGAGGCGTTGCTGTCACCGTTTGCGGCACACCAGGGGGGTACTTCATCCACCTGCGTTCGGCCGACACGCGTGCGCCCTGGCAGTACTACAGCGCTCCCCTGCCGGTCACGACCAGTTGGACCGAAGTGCGTCTCGACTGGACTGAGTTCGCGCCAACCGCCCTGCGCACCGCGCTCGATCCGTCACGACTCTCCCGCCTCGGCATCGTCGCTGGTTTTCGCGCCTTCTCGGCCGATATCGCCGTCGCTCGCCTGTCGCTTATTGGATAGACGGGCGTGACGACGCGTCGCTCGCTGTCACCCTTCGGCGTCCGAACAGCACGCGTCGGGCCCGTCGGAACACGACGATCACCAAAAGCGACGCGCAGGCCAGCGCGATCAACGGGACACTGAGGGCCAGCAACGAGAGCACCACAGCGCCCACCAGCTCCAGCACAGCAATGAGCGGATTGGCGAGGCCACCGGTGAGTGCTCCCGACTTGAGTCGGGCGAGGACGGTGGCGCCTTGCGTGAGGCCAGCGGCACCGCCGCCGATGATCACAATACTCCATTTGAGCAGCGGCGGCAGGTCCACCAGCACCGAAGCTGAGGCGATCATGCCCGCGACTAGCGCCGCCGGAGTCGCGACCACGTCCAGCGCGTGATCGATCCAGGGCACGCTGTAGGCGACCACCTCCAGCAACGCTGCAGTGCCCAGCGCGATCAGCGCCGATGAGGTGGCGAGCCAAGACCAACCCGGCGCGAGTTCCACGTAGCCCATCGCCGCTGCAGCGCTCAGCGCGAGCAACGGAATGAACACGCGCAGACCGCTCGCGGACGCGAGCCCAAGGCCAATCGCGATCGGCATCAAGGATTCCATAGCACGCACGCTGTCGACTCGCGCGGCGACTGTCAAACGGAGCTACGACGCGCCCACCCACCGTAGCCGCATTCCCACGAACACCTGCCGCGCGAAGGCCGGCGTCCAGAGCGCCGGTCGCTGGTCCAGCAGGTTGTTCACGCCAACGGACACCTCGCCGCCTGACCACAGCGCTGCGCGCCACTGGCCATCCAAGGCGAGAAAGGCCCCCTGTCGCCCGAGGATACCGGACTCGGTAGAAAACGCCCCCGTAATGGGGGCACCACTCGGAATGCCGACCAGCGGCGCATTCCCAGTGTATCGAGCGGACACGTCGGTGGTCATCCCATGCCGCAGCGACCATTCGCGTGAGATGCGCACTCGAGCGGTGTGTGTGGCGCGGCGGCTCAACGGCACGCCCGTGGTCAGATCACGTGCCCGCAGAAAGTCGTAGCCAACCGAGAGCTCCGTCGCCGCACGCACCGTTCGCACGTTCGTTTCAATGCCCTGCGTGCGGGCCCGCGCCACATTCACATTTCGGTACACCTGGATACCGGCGGTGTTGTTGCCCTGGAAGCGCCAGTCGATCAGGTCGTCAACGTCGTTGCGATACCCTTCCACGTCGATCGACACCCACGGCTCCGGCGCCCACGTTGCCCCGAGTGTTCCGCTCACCGAGGACTCGGGCCGCAGCCCGTCGTTTCCCACCAGCGTGTAGCCTCCTGCCGGGTTGAAGAACGTGTAGCGCAGTTCCTTGAAGCCAGGGCCACGAAACCCGCGCGCGACATTCGTCCGAACGCCGATCGTCGGCGCAACCTGCCAGGTCACACCCACCGACGGATTCGTCGTGCTTCCCCACAACAGGCTCTCGCTGTGCCGTGCACCCGCCGTCAATCGGACGGCACCAACGGTCCACGCATCGCGAGCGAACAGTTCCGTCACCACATCGCGCGCGCGATCCCCGTCCACTTTCCGCGGTGCGATCAACGCCCGAACTGAATGTTGGATCCCCACATCGATGGCATGGCCACCGATGACCCGAGTAAAGGCCAGCAGGTATCGCGCCTGGCGCTCACGCTGTTCAAGCGAATCCGCCGAACCGCGCACCGGAAGCAGTCCACGCGCTTGCCGGTATTCGTACGTGAAGGCCTGTTGAAACGCACGAGCCCGAACGCTGCCGCCCAGCAGCGTCGCGGTCGCTTCGAGAAAACCCTGCGCCCCTCGATTGTCGATAAAGCCGTTGAACTGCGCGTCCACGGG
This sequence comes from Gemmatimonadaceae bacterium, assembly GCA_031379145.1. GTDB lineage: Bacteria > Gemmatimonadota > Gemmatimonadetes > Gemmatimonadales > Gemmatimonadaceae > Gemmatimonas. The sequence continues at coordinate 1,234 of JANNEV010000064.1, read as the reverse complement.
AAATCGCTGGCGCTCCTGCGAGCCTTGTACATCCATCCGCAAGGTCAGACGCTCATGCACGCGATAGCGCACGTCGCTGCGCACGTCGAAAATCCGATTGAACGTCGACGTCGAAGCGTCGTATCCTGTGACCCGATCAGACTGTCGCCATCCGCCGTTGACGCGATAGCCCACCGCGCCACGTGTCTGACTCACGCCAAGCGTGCCCTCCTGCCGACCAAGTTCGCCGGCGCGCGCGACGCCGTCGACGGTGAGCCGTGCGGTCGGTGCGGACTGCACGATGTTGATCACGCCTCCCAGCGCGTCGCTGCCGAACTCAACGCTCGAAGGGCCCTTCGTCACCTCGATTCGCTCCGCCGCGATCGTCGACAATCGGCCGATATCGCGACTCTCGATCAGCGCGCCAGGTACCGGTTCCCCGTCCACCAGCACCAGCACCCGTGAGTCGTCGAATCCCCGAATGGAAATCGATGTCTTCGACGGCGGGGACGGCAACTCCTGCAACCCTGGCACCTGTCGCAGCAGCTGGTTCGCGGAAATCGCCGCGGCGGCGTCGATCTCGCGTCGTTCCAGCACGGTGACGCTGCGCGGCGATTCATTCGCTCGTATCACGCGCTGCCCCACGGTCGTCGTGAACACCGGCAGGACGGTGGTCAATACGTCGAGGCGCACCAGCGCGAACGCGCCAGTGACCGGCACGTGCTGCTCGATGAACCCCAGAGCGCGAATCACCAACGTGTCGCCAAGTCGCGCCGCCACGCGAAATCGCCCCGTCTCATCGCTGCGAACGACAGCGCCAGTCCGCGTTGAACGCACCACCGCCGCGACCACTGGTGCATCGTCGCGTCGACCAACAAGTCGCCCATCGACCCAATCCGTTCGGAGAACACTCTGCGCCGCAAGCTCGCTGGCTGGTCCACTCACCGTGGGCGACGCGACGATCGCCGCGAGCCACAGCACCAGCGACGCGCGAACCATCGGCGTGCAGCCATTCATCGAATGCGCGCGTAACGAATGGTCGGGAAACCGGCCGCGCCGGTGTTGCTGTAGTAGTCGGTGACCTGCAGCTTGAACACTTTCGCGCCCGACCGGACGAGGTAGACGTTGTACGCCGGATGCAGCCGGTCCGAACCGGTCAGATTGTATCTGAACGGAGCGCTGCGGTCCAACACGGAGTTCGGAATCGGTCCGACGAGTTGCGACAGATACCCAACGTACTGCGGCGCGTCGTTGG
>JANNEV010000052.1:0-4649 GCA_031379145.1 Gemmatimonadaceae bacterium | reverse complement strand
AGGCCGTGCCCTTGTTCAGGTCGGCGTCGTGGAGCAGATCGGCTCCGCGCTTGTTCGGCAATGGGACGTTCACGGACACTCCAGGTGCGTCAGGTGGGTGCGCGTGACCGGGCGGGGTGATTTTCCGGTCGCGCACAGTTCGTGCAATCGATGCACCGACCACGCGGACGGCAAGCGGGAACGACGATGTCGCGGCGGACCCGCGGACTGCTCGCGCGCGGTTTCGGGGACGAACCGTCGCGGCCGGGCATATTTGCTTGATATTTAAAGTATATAGCCGTAGTGTGCAGCACTTACCACAGGGGAATCCGGCGTGAATGTGTTGGTCGTAGGTGGCGGACCTGGCGGCCTGTATGCGGCGCTGCTCTTGAAACAGCGCGAGCCGACGGCGGTGGTGACGGTACTCGAACGACATCGGCCGGACGACACGTTCGGCTGGGGTGTCGTGCTCTCTGACCAGACGGTGGCCAATCTGCAGGCGGCGGACCCGATCAGCGGTGGTGCGATTGCTCAGGCGCTTCATCACTGGGATGACATCGAGGTGCACTTTGCCGGTCGCTCCATGCGATCCGGTGGTCACGGCTTCAGCGGAGTCGGGCGAAAGAGGCTGCTGGCCATCCTGCAGCAACGCTGCCGCGACGTTGGCGTACAGCTCCGGTTTGAGCACGAGTCGACTGCAGAGACGCTCGAGGCGACCATCGCCGCAGAAGGCATCGATCTGGTGCTGGCGGCGGATGGTATCAACAGCAAGCTGCGCGAGCGATTTGCGGCGACCTATCGTCCGGACATCGACGTGCGCCGGTGCCGTTATGTCTGGCTGGGGACGCCGAAGACGTTCGATGCGTTCACATTCGCGTTTACCGAAACAGCTGCGGGTTGGTTTCAGGCGCACGCGTATCAGTTCGACGGCGACACAAGCACGTTCATCGTCGAAGCCCCCAACGACGTATGGGAGCGTGCTGGCGTTCCGGATATGTCTGACGCCGAGTCTCGCGCGTTTTGCGAATCGTTGTTTGCGGAGTTGCTGGACGGTGCTCCGCTCTGGAGCAATGCGGCACACCTGCGCGGATCAGCCCAGTGGATTCGCTTCCCGCGCGTGACCTGTGCGCACTGGGTGCACTGGCTGGAGACCGATGGGCGTTCCGTCCCGATCGTACTCCTGGGCGATGCTGCGCATACGGCGCACTTCTCCATCGGGTCCGGCAGCAAGCTCGCGCTGGAGGATGCGATTGCGCTCGACCAGCAACTGGCGCAACCATCGAGTACGCTTGCGGATGCCCTCGCGCGCTACCAGGCCGAGCGATCGGTGGAAGTGCTGAAACTGCAGAACGCCGCCCGTAACTCTACGGAGTGGTTTGAGCATGTGGATCGGTATGCACGTCTCGAACCGGAGCAGTTCGCCTACTCGTTGCTGACGCGCTCCCAGCGCATTTCGCACGAGAACCTTCGCGTGCGCGACCCGTTGTATGTCGCGTCGTTCGAGCGCTGGTTTGCGGCCCAGTCAGGCGTAGCCGTGGCGCCGCAGTCCATCGCGCCGCCAGCCATCTTCACGCCGTTCACGGTTCGGGGTGTCACGCTACCCAACCGCATCGTCGTATCGCCCATGGCGCAGTATTCCGCTGCTGCGGATGGGTCGCCAACTGACTGGCATCTGGTCCATTTGGGTGCGCGCGCGACGGGCGGCGCCGGACTCGTGATGACAGAAATGACCTGCGTGGCTGCGGACGCGCGCATTACGCCAGCGTGTCCGGGAATCTGGACGGATGCACACACGGCCATCTGGGCGCGAACCGTGCGGTTTGTGCACGAGCATACGCCGGCCAGGATCGGATTGCAGCTGGGGCATGCCGGCGCGAAGGGCGCGACCAAGACCATGTGGGAGGGCATCGACGAGCCGTTGGCGTCGGGCGCGTGGCCGCTGTTTGCGGCGTCGGACACGCAGTATCTGGATGGTGTCTCCCAGACCGCCCGCGCGATGACGCGCGCAGACATGGACCGGGTGCTGGCCGAGTTCGTCGGTGCGACCGAGCGCGGAGCCGCGGCGGATTTCGACTGGCTCGAGCTGCATGCCGCGCACGGGTATCTGTTGTCCAGCTTCCTGTCGCCACTTACCAATCATCGGACGGACGAGTTCGGGGGCGACGTGTCGGCGCGCGCACGGTTCCCGCTGGCGGTTTTCACCGCCATGCGTGCGGTGTGGCCTGCCAATCGGCCGATGTCCGTTCGCATCTCTGCGCACGATTGGGTGGCGGGGGGCAACACCGATGATGACGCGGTGACCATCGCGCGGTTGTTTCGCGAGGCCGGCGCCGATGTCATCGACGTGTCGGCTGGGCAGGTGGTCAAGCGGGAGCGGCCGGTGTACGGACGAATGTGGCAGACGCCGTTCGCGGATCGCGTGCGTCAGGAAGCGGGAATCGCCACGATTGCGGTCGGCGCCATCACCGACGCTGATCAGGCCAACGGCATCATCGCCTCGGGCCGCGCCGACCTCGTGGCCATCGGACGACCGCACCTTACCAATCCCGCCTGGACACTGATGGAAGCGGCGAAGTTCGGGTACGAGGGTGCCCAGTGGCCGGTGCAATACCTGGCCGGCAAGACGCAGCTCGATCGGCTGATCGCGCGTGAACGGGAAATGAGCAAAGCGGCCGACGGCGCGCCACCCAAAGGAGAACTCACGTGACGTCGAACACCCAGCCGCTCCGCGGCCGCCATGCACTGGTCACTGGAGCGAATCGCGGCATCGGCGCAGCCATCGTGCGTACGCTGTCGGAGGCCGGCGCCAGCGTGACGTTGCTGGTGCGTGATGCAGAGCGGGCACGGGTCGTTGCTGAAAAGTTGGCCGGCGCGCACTGCATTGTGTTGGCTGATGTGACCGATCGCGAGGCGTCGCAGGCGGCGTGTGCACAAGCGGGGGTGGCGTTCGGGCCGGTAGACATTCTGGTCAACAACGCCGGGTCGGCAGCATCTGCGCCGTTCATGAAGAGCGACGTCGCGCTCTTTACGCGCATGTTCAACGAACACCTGCTGGCGGCGGTGCATACCTCTCACGCGGTGTTGCCGTCGATGCTGCTTCGCGGATACGGGCACATCATCAACGTGGCGAGTGTAGCTGGCCTCTGGGGCGCGCCCTATGTCACCGCGTATGTCGCGGCCAAGCATGCCATGGTCGGCTTTACGCGGGCGCTGGCGTTGGAGGTTGCGTCGAAAGGCGTGGCCGTAAACGCCGTGTGTCCGGGATATACGGAGACCGCCCTCGTACACGATGCGCTGGAGCGCATTGTCGCCAAAACGGGTCGCACGATCGACGAGGCTCGGGCCTCGATGCTGGCCGATGCCGGGCAATCACGCATGGTCTCCGCGGCAGAGGTGGCATTGGCCGTGTTGGGCATCTGCACCGCACCGGCCGGCGCGCCCACGGGACAGGCACTGGTGCTGGACGGCAGACCTCTGGACGGCAGACCGCTGGACGGCGGGCCGGTGGCATGACGACAGACGATCATGATGCGCTCCGGCTCTGGTTGCGGCTCTTCTCCACCACCACCATGATCGAACGCACGCTTGGTAGCGCCCTCAAGCGGGAGTTTGGCTCGTCGTTGCCGCGGTTCGACCTCTTGGCCCAGTTGGATCGCGCACCAAGCGGCCTTCGCATGGGTGAGTTGTCCGATCGGATACTCACCACGGGTGGGAACGTCACCTGGCTCGTGCGTGCGCTGGAGACCGATGGCATGGTCACCAGGCGCATAGCGCCGGATGACAAGCGCGCGGCCGTCGTCACACTCACCGCAGCGGGCCGTCGTCACTTCGCGGCGATGGCCCGCGCACACGAGCGGTGGGTGACCTCGATGTTTGCCTCGCTCTCTTCCGCCGATCGACGCGCACTCCACGCCCGGCTCGGCACCGTCAAGGACCAACTGCGCTCGGCCACGGTCTCCCCATGAGCGAACACAACCCCATGTCCGCGATGCGTCGCCCTCTCGCGGCGCTCTCCCCGACGCACTTTGCCTGGCACACGGCGCACAGCGGCCGAGTGGGCGTACTCACGCTCAACCGCCCGTCGCGCAAGAATCCGCTGACGTTTGAGTCGTACGAAGAACTGCGGGATCTGTTCCGCGCGTTGGTGTACGCGTCGGATGTTCGCGCGGTGGTGCTGCACGGTGCAGAGCACAATTTCTGCTCTGGCGGCGACGTGTTCGAGATCATCGAACCGCTCACTCGCATGGCGACGCCGGAGCTGTTGGCGTTCACCCGCATGACCGGCGACCTTGTCAAGGCCATGCGCGCGTGTCCGCAGCCGATCATCGCCGCTGTCGATGGCGTCTGTGCCGGCGCCGGAGCCATTCTCGCGATGGCGTCGGACATGCGTTTGGCCACGCCCCAGGCGCGCACCGCGTTTCTCTTCACGCGGGTGGGACTCGCCGGCTGTGACATGGGGGCCTGTGCGCTGCTGCCCCGCATTGTCGGGCAGGGACGCGCGTCGGAGTTGCTGTTCACTGGCAGAACCATGGACGCCGCCGAAGGCGAGCGATGGGGCTTCTACAACGCCATCGTGGATCGCGAGGCGCTGCTCGATGATGCGATACGTCGTGCCGGCGAATTGGCCAACGGACCCGCATTCGCGCACGGCATGACCAAGACCATGTTGC
>JANNEV010000040.1:0-5684 GCA_031379145.1 Gemmatimonadaceae bacterium | reverse complement strand
AATCGGCTGACGGACGGGTACGATCTGGGGTCGGCCGGAGTAGCCGAGGCCCGCCGTACCGGTGCCACGCTGCTTATCAGTTGCGACTGCGGGACAAGCGCGCGCGGACCAGTGGCCGAGCTCATGGCACTCGGCATCGATGTCATCATCACCGATCATCACCTGCCGGGCGGAGCGCTGCCCGCTGCCTACGCCATCTGCAATCCTCGTCGTCCCGAATGCATGTCGACCGACAAGGACTTGGCTGCCGTGGGCGTGGCGTACAAGCTCGCCCTCGGGCTCTGCGATGCCTTCGGCGTGTCACGCGGGCTGGCGCATCGACAACTGGATCTGGTGGCGTTAGCGACGATTGCCGACGTGGCGCCGCTTCGTGGTGAGAATCGCGTGCTTGTACGTTACGGACTCAAGCTTCTCGCCGAGACCGAACATCCGGGTTTGCGCGCACTGATTCGATCGTCGGGACTGGAGGGGAAGCCACTGACGGCTGGCCGAGTGGGATATGTGTTGGCGCCGCGATTGAATGCCGCCGGACGCATTGCCGATGCGAAACTGGGACTGGCATTGCTGCTTGCGGAGCGCGCCGATGAAGCCAACGTGATCGCGCGCGAACTTGAAGAGCTGAATCGGGCGCGGCAGGAATTGGACAAGTCCGTGTTGGACGATGCGATGCGGCAACTTGAGCAGCCGGGAATGCGCGACCGTTTCGGGTTTGTCCTCGCCCGTGATGGCTGGCACGCTGGAGTGATTGGCATCGTGGCATCGCGCATCGTCGAGCAAACCGCGCGGCCAGCGGTGCTGGTCGCCGTGGCCGACGGGGTGGGGAAGGGGTCAGGGCGCTCCATCAGCGCCTTTGATCTTCATGCTGCCCTTACCCAATGCGCGCCGCTGTTCGAGCGGTTCGGGGGACATCGAGCCGCCGCCGGCCTGACCATGGATGCCGCGAATCTCCCTGCATTTCGGGAGCGATTTGACGAGGTGGCCCGTGCGAGTCTGTCTCCGGAGGACCTTGTGCCGGAGTTGCGCGTGGATCTTGAGGTGCCAATCGACCTCGTTGGCGATGAGCTGGAGCAACTGATTCGACACTTCGAACCATTCGGAATCGGCAATCCGGCCCCTACCTTTCGTGTTCGGCAAGCGTTCCTGGCCAGCGCCCCGCGAAAGGTCGGCGCCGACGGCCTGCGCCTCACGCTTCGAACGGCGAATGGAAGCATCGACGCGATCGGATGGGGGATGGCCGAGCGCGCATCGCAGCTGGCGGGAGTCGGTGCGCTTGAACTCGCCTTTCGTCTGGAACGCGACGAGTATCGTGGCCAATCACGGCTGCAACTGAAACTGGCTGATGTACGAGGGTGACCTGACGTGCGCATTGTAGCGGGACGCTGGAAGGGGCGACGCATCGAGGCGCCGGACGGAGACGACGTCCGACCGACGGGTGATCGCGTGCGAGAATCCTGGATGAGCATTGTGCACTCCTTGCTGCCCGACGCGAAGGTGCTGGACTTGTGCGCCGGAAGCGGGGCGCTGGGATTGGAGGCGCTGTCGCGGGGGGCCGGTACCTGCGACTTCGTGGAACGGACGCCGCGGGTGCTTCAGCTGTTGCAGGCCAATCTGGCGCAGCTCGGAGGGCATCCCGGGGCGCAGATGCATCGGGACGAAGCGTTGCTGTTTGCCTCGGCGCTCAGTGCCGGATCGTACGATGTCGCGTTCGCGGACCCACCGTACGCGTCTCCGCTCGCGCTACAGATCGTTGAACTTTGGCTGGCGGTCCCTTTCGCTCACGTGCTCGGCGTTGAACATTCGTCAACAGTGGAACTGCCGGTCCCCGGACAGACCCGACGCTATGGCTCCACATCGCTGACTATCTACCGATCCGACTCCCTGTGACGTTGCTGCCCGGCGCTTCCCAACCCCGCGTTGCTCTCTATGCCGGCTCGTTCGACCCGGTGACGCACGGGCATGAGGACCTTATTTCCCGTACGTTCGCGTTCGCCGATCGACTCGTTGTCGCGGTGGCAACGAACCTCAGCAAGCAACCGTTGTTCACGGTCCAGGAGCGGATCGGCTTTTTGCAGGAGATCTTTGCCAACGAGCCACGTGTCGAAGTCCGCGCCTTTGATGGACTGCTCGTGGATTTCGCGAAGGAAGTTGGTGCCTCGGTGAACGTGCGCGGCCTTCGAGCGGTCAGCGACTTCGAGTACGAGTTCCAGATGGCGCTCATGAATCGGCATCTGCTGCCGGAGCTGGAGACGGTATTCATGGCGCCGTCGCTCGATACGACGTATATCAGCTCCAGTATGGTGCGCGAAGTCGCGCGATTCGGAGGCGTGGTCTCCGGACTAGTTCACCCACTCGTCGCGCGCGCGTTGTCGCAGCGTTTCGCGCGCTGACTCGAGCACCCATGAGCCCTTCTGCAAGCGCAGCTCGATTCCTGGAGTCACTCCACCAGCGAGCAGCCGTCACGCGACGTACCGTCCTGTTTCCCGAGGCAACCGATTTTCGCGTGATCGAAGCGATGATGACGCTCGAGCGAATGGGGTCCGTTCGCCCGATTCTCGTACGCCGCTCGGACGCGCCAACCGGTGTGGTGCCGCCGCGCAGCAGTGAAATTCTGGATCCGTTGATGGACGACCGAACGCCATTGGTGGCGGCGCATTTATTGACTCGGCGTGGTTCGAAGGGGTTAAGCGCGGAGGACGCGGAGCGGCTTGCGCGCGATCCGCTCTACTTTGCTGACGCGCTCGTCGCGCTCGGTGAGGCTGACGCATGTGTGGCCGGCGCGGTCCATACCACGTCTGACGTCATTCGCGCGGCGCTCTGGACGGTCGGAGCCGCGCCAGGTGTGCGCACCGTTTCGTCCTCGTTCTACATGGTATTCCCCTCGGCGTCGGATGATGCGTCGACCGTGCTCACTTTCACCGATTGCGCGGTGATTCCCGACCCGACCGCGCGTCAGCTGGCCGACATCGCGCTCGCCGCCGCCTCAGATCGGCGTCGAATCGTCGGCGATGAGCCGCGCGTCGCCTTTCTTTCGTTCAGCACTGCCGGCAGCGCTGACAGTCCGTCGGTGAGCCGCGTTCGCGATGCGGTTGCGTTGGTGCGGGCTGAGGCGCCCCACCTTGCGGTCTGCGGCGAAGTGCAGGCGGATGCCGCCCTGATTCCTGAGATCGCGAAACGAAAAGCCGCCAAGAGCGACTCCGCCGGCCGTGCCAACGTACTCGTGTTTCCGTCACTCGACGCGGGAAACATCGCATATAAACTGGTCCAGCACTTGGCCGGTGCCACGGCCATTGGACCGGTGCTGCAGGGGCTGGCAAAGCCATGCAGCGACTTGTCGCGCGGGGCGACGTCGGACGACATTATACACGCGGCCGCTATTGCTGCGCTCAAGGTGGGCGCGGACCGCCAGCTGTGAGTGAACCGACCCCAGGCCTGAGTGGCGTATGAGCTTTACCCTGCATAGATCGGATGCACAACTCGTCGTCGACATCGATGAGCAACTGGTCGTCAGCAATCGTCAGGAATTCAAGTCGGCGATCCTCGCTGAGGTGGAATCCGGCGCGCGTCTGGTAGTCGTGGATTTTTCACGCTCGGCGTACATCGATAGCTCCGGCCTTGGCGCCCTCGTGTCACTGGGCAAGCGGATACGGGAAGCGGGAGGTGAGCTGCGACTGGCCGGACTCAACGAAGACCTCCGAACGCTGTTCGAGTTGACGCGGTTGGATGCGCTCTTTCCCCTCTTCGTGTCACGCGAAGACGCGCTTGCCGGTCGTTGATCACTTGGCCACATCTTTTCGGCCGCGGCACGTTTAGCGCGCATCTATGAGCGGGCCTCGTCACAACTGGACGATCGCCTCGGACGTGAAGCAGATCGCGCCGATTGTCCACGCCGTCTCCGAGATGTGTGTCGCCGCAGGGTTTTCCAGTCGGCTGTGTCGACTCAACGTGCCGGTCGCGCTCACGGAGGCCTTGGCGAACGCCATTCTGCGCGGCAACAGCAACGACCCGCGTCGCGCCGTGCATGTGGTGGCAGTGATGGAGTCGGAGGCGTTGTTGCTTGAGGTCACCGACGAGGGCGTGGGGTTCGATCTTGAGGGTGTCAGATACTCCCCCGATGATGTGGACTGGTCGGATCGCGAGGATGGGCGAGGCGTGTTCCTGATGCGCCAGCTCATGGACCACGTAGAGAGCTGTCGCGATCACGGTGCTCAGGGTCACACCGTTCGCCTGCGCTTGCTGCGCGCATGAGCGAGGTCGCTGCCCTGATGGCCGCGTTCCACGAGGCCACGGGGCGTGAAGCTGCCGTGTGGGAGCGACGAGATGGCGCCGTCGCTCCCACGTTGATCGGAACATCGTCCGCGTCCTTCGCGGAGCTCACCATGGCTGGCCCAGTGGCCTGGGACGTGGCGGCGTGGGCCCGCGGTCACGCGCTGCACGCGCACTTGGTGGCCACCGGAGAGAGTGTCGGATGGCTCATCGTGCAGCCGGGTGGTGCCGGCGATAGCGAACGACTACTTGGGGCGCTGCTGCCGCTGATTCGCCGACTTACGCAGGAGCGGGACGGCGCAGCGCGCGAGCTCATCGAGCGCTATGAGGAGATCAATCTGCTCTACGCGATCGGCGAGCTGCTTGGCGGAACCGCCTCCGTGGAGGGGGTCGCGGACACGCTGCTGCACGAACTCGCCGAGACCTTGGGAGCGTCCCGTGGGGTGTTCCTGTTGACGGATCGCGGGCGCAGCATGCTCACGCCCATCGCGTCCCTTGGCATTGTTGGCGCATCGTACTCCTCCGTTGGGCTGGACGACGTGTCGCACATCGCGGTGCGTGCGTTCCGCACCGCCGGTGCGTGTACTGAGGACGGCGTGTCGGTGCGGGCGTCTGATCCGGTGCTTTCCGACGACGGCCGGCCGCTGCTCGCCGTGGCGATCACACGGCCTAGCTCCGGGCTGGGCATCACGGGGTCGTTCCCCGCCGTTGGCCCGCGCCGACCGGCGGTGACCGGGTACGACCTCACGGGAACAGTGCCGTTGGGGGTGATCATCCTGAGCGGGCGACTGGACGGGGAGCCGTTCTCTGCGGGAGATAGGAAACTGGCCGGTGCCGTGGGAACCCAGGTGGGCACGGCCATGCACAATGCCACGCTCGTGCGCGCGGCGGTTGAGCGGCAGCAACTGGCTCGAGAGATGCGCCTCGCGCATGATCTGCAACTCAAGTTGTTGAGTAAGCCATCAGTGGTCGCGCCCGAAGCACGCGCTGCAGCCCGTGTTGTTCCGGCAGAGAGTGTGGGGGGCGACTTCTTTCTCCTCGCCCGCCTCGATCAGGATCGCACTGGCGTGTTGATCGGCGACGTGTCCGGGCACGGGTATCAGTCCGCGCTGGTCATGGCGCTGGCACTCAGCGCTGCAGCCATTCACGTGCAAGCCGCGTTCGATCCCTCCATCGCTCTGGAGGCGGTGCAGCGCTCATTGGCAGAAGAACTCTCGTCCACCGAAATGTCGTTGTCGCTGTGCTATGCGGTTATCGATAGCAAGGCCCGCGAGCTGCGATTCGCCAACGCCGGGCACCCTCACGCGTTTCGCCTCGGAGCAGATGGACAGTTCACTCGATTGCACGCCGTCGCACCGCCGCTCGGCTTCAGCGACGCGCCCATCGACGAGTGCGTCATGGCGTGGCGTGCGGGTGATCGG
>JANNEV010000650.1:0-2461 GCA_031379145.1 Gemmatimonadaceae bacterium | reverse complement strand
ACATAGACCGCGCCGTTGACCGACACCACCGGCGGAGCGTCCTGGCGGCGGGTCGGAATCTGGCCCTCCGGGAACAGGGTCCGCGCTTTTCGCTCGCCGTCCAGCTTGAGCATCCAGTACGGGCTCTTGTCCGGTTCGCAGACGCTGACGCAGACGAAGACGCAGACGCAGCACCCAATTCTCGCGCTGGCGCGCTATTGACAACGATGCGAACTTGCACGCGCGCCCCCGTAGCTCAGTTGGATAGAGCAGCAGTTTCCTAAACTGTTGGTCGCCGGTTCGACTCCGGCCGGGGGTACTTGTCGGGGACGAAGCGTACGGGCAACGGAGCGTACGGGCAACGGAGCGGTGAGTGGGGGGCCGTGGTGCATCGAGACGGTGAACGCTGGCCGGACGAGAGCGAGGCGGACGTCGATACGACGTGCGCCTCGTTGTGATTTCGCTAGGGTTGGTCGTGGAGTCGCGGCTTCGATTGCGTGGTTGACCTCGACTCGGGGCGGTTGAAGTACTTGGCACCGAGCACCAGGCACAGGCCGATGATGAGCACGGCTCCACCGCCGATGTTGTAGGCGCGTGCGCCAGCGGGCGCGGTGTCTGACGGAAACACCAGCGGTTGTGCGGCGAGCACGATGGTGCCGATGTAGAACATCGTCCAGCCAGCGGGCTGTGCGGAAAACCCGATTCGCCGTACGGTGACGAATAGTTCTCTGCAGATGCCGAACAGGCTCGCGGCGATTACGACGCACCACACTGCATTGCTCAGGCTCATTCTCGACTCCTCGGCGAACGTGAAGGGGTTGGGGCGAGATGGAATCGGCAGAGGGGGCGCGGCTGCGCCCCGTCGGCCTGGGACGGATACGGCTGTACGTTCAGGGCTCTTCGTCCGAACCGCGCTGACGCTCTTGGCATTTCGCCCAGTCATGCAGGCTATTGGCGAAGGAGAGGCCGGCCACGAAGAAGCCGACGGGGTTGTTGGTCAAACCGGAGACGACCATTGAAGCGACACTGATGAGCACCCGACGTGCCTCGGCGCTGCAGCCGCCCTCCTCATCGTCCTCGAGTTCGGCCGCGGACAGCACCGAGGACAACACGGCGACCGGGTTCGGCGCGCTCGCGGCATGCGCAGGCTTGGGCAGGAACACCGACGCGAGGGCGCGCGTCGCGCGGGAGGCACTGAATGCCTGCTCGGACATCGTGGCATCGAGGGATCCGTTCTGCAGGAGCTGACCGTCGCCATCGAATGTGGCGCTGTTCACCGATTTCAGCGTCCAGCCCGAGACGGCACGCGAGTACTCGACGTCCACCACGGCACGCGTGATGCCTCCGCTACTGAGGGAAATGACTGCAGTCGGTGCGCCGGGCGAGACCGGACGAATCTCAATGCGGTCGTATCCGCCGACCGCCTGCGGATTCTTGATGCGGAACCGGTAGGTTCGCTTCGCGAGCACACGAGCTTCGCGATCGGTCAGGGTGAGGCCGCCGAGTGGTACTTGACCCATCTCACTTCCGTTCTCGTAGACGGCTGCGCGTGGTGTCGGAAGCCCGGCTTGTCCGCGGAGCGCAAAGGTTGCTTGGGTAGAGGGGCGTGCCGGACCACTCAGCGACACGTGTCCCACACCTTCGGTGGGCCGAGGACCGCGTGGTGCTGTTGCGTCGGCACAGGCGGTGGCGAGTAACGCACCGACCATGGGGAGTACGGCCCCACTGAAACACTTCTGCTTGGAATGCATGACTGGTCTCCTGCTATGTGAAAAGAGCTCGATGCTCTTGTTGTCTCGTGGAAAGACCGTCACGGGGGCGACGGCGAGATCACCATATGGTTGCCCGTCAGCATCCCGTCATTGCTTCATCAAATCACTGCGTCGCGTGCCATTTGCCCGAGTCTGTTCTGCGTTCGACGCGCGAACCCGGAGTCGCAGCGGCGCGCGTTTCAGCCCGTGGTTGCGCGATTTGACGGAGGGCGGGGCAGTGTGCCGGGACGGTCGGCGAGGGCCACCGATTCGGCCCGGATACGCCGGGGACTCCACACGGAGCGCGGAGTCGCTATGTTTCCGATCTCTTGTAGGGCAGCCGGTACGCAGGTGGTCTGCGTCTCCGCTGCCCATTCCAACACGCAGGCTTTGACGTATGGCGCAGGCGACCAGAACCAACGTGGTAACGGCGACGCTCTCGGACGATCCCATTGAGAACGTGTCGACATGGCTGCAGTCGAATCAGAAGCCGCTACTGATCGGACTCGTCGCGATCGCGGTGACGGCCGGGGCGATTTTCCTCTACCGCGCGAACGATGTGTCGACCCGGGAGAAAGCGTCCCGAGCGCTGTACGAGGCTCAAGCGCCGTTGACGCAGGGGAAGCTGCCGGAGGCCGCGAGCGCGCTGGAGAAAGTTGCGACGCGGTACGGTGGGACGTTGGCTGGCCAGCAGGCCTCGATTCTTCTTGCTCACGTGTTGATGGAGCAGA
>JANNEV010000624.1:0-1951 GCA_031379145.1 Gemmatimonadaceae bacterium | reverse complement strand
CCAACGACATTCCCACCAACATTCCATCGCGCGCGTCGGGATACATCACCGGGCAGGGTGAGTCCGTGACACCGGGCGGTGTGGTTTCGGCTGGCGTGACGGTGCCCCTGTCGCAGCGCCTGGCGTTCACGGCGCGGGGTGGTGCGCGTACGTTCAACGATATGCGCGTCGGCGGCGGTGGTACGCAATCGAATACGGCGGGACGCACCGACAACATTGCTGCCGGCGCCGGATATGTGGGCTCACGGCTGTCCATCGGTGCCGTGTATCGACAGATGGGATTCCGCTACGGGCTGCCGCACCCTGATGACGACGAGGCGATCAAGCTCGACGGAGTCCGACGCATGGGCGCGCTGCAGTCCACGATCAATACGGGGTTCGCCCCCATTGCCGCCGTGCGAGTTGATGGCACCGCGCAGGCGTACACGCACGACGAAATCGAACCATCGGGCGAGATCGGCACTACCTTCGCGCTCAATACGCAAACCTTCAACGTGTTGGGCCGAACGAAGATCGGGAAAGCGTCGGGAGCGATCGGAATTCAGGGACTGTTCCGTCAGTACACGCCAACCGGCGAGGAAGCGTTTACCCCTGGCGCCACCAATGACAACGTCGCGCTGTTCGTCTACCAGGAGCTTCCGTTGGGGGCGGGTGGCATCGAGGAGCACACGCCGCGATTGCAGATCGGCGCGCGCTATGACCGGTTCACTATCTCCACGGATCCCGAGGGGGCGGACGAAGTGGATCGTTTCGGTGCCGCGCAGTCCCGCACCTTTGACAACGTCGCGGGCTCGCTCGGTCTGAGCATTCCGCTCTCGCATGAAGTCTCCCTCACCGCCAACGCCTCCCGCGGTTTCCGCGCGCCGACGGTGGAAGAGATGTTTGCCAACGGTTTTCACGTGGCGGTGGGGACGTTCGACAAGGGAAACCCGAATCTCACGCCGGAACAGAGCACGGGACTCGAGGCGGGCCTGCGCGCGCAGTCGGCGCGGACCTTTGCCCAGGTGAGCACCTACCTCAACCTGATCGACAACTACATCCTGCCACGCGCCATTGGTACGGCCACCGTAGACGGGCAGCGCGTTCCGCTCGTGAACTACGCGCAGTCGAACGCCAAGTTGTACGGCGTGGAAGGGCAGGTGGAAACCAAGCTGGTGCATCGGCTCGTCGGCGGCGCCATGGGTGACTACACACGCGCACAGTATCGGGACGGATCGGGGAACCTGCCGTACATTCCCGCTGGCCGCCTCGGGGCGTCACTGCGCTATGACAACGGCCGCGTGTCGTTTGGTGGAGATGCCCGTCGCGTTTTTCGTCAGCAGAATGTGAGCGGTGACGAACTCGACGTCGCCACCGACGCATACGCGCTGGTCAACCTCAATGCCACGTGGCTGGTGTCGGTTCGCGGAATGGTGCACTCGTTCACGTTGCGTGCGGACAACCTGCTCGACGAGCAGTTTCGCGACGCGAGCAGCCGCATCAAGAGCTTCGCGTTCAATCCGGGCCGCAACCTGAGTGTGGTGTACAAGCTGCTGTACTAGACTGCTGCACGAGCCTCTGTACGAGCCGCTGTCCAGCACTGGTCCTAGCTGGCTGCATAGCTGCGGAGTAAGCGGAGCATGCGCCCGTCGGTTTCGGCGGGCGCATCGCCTTTGGGCGTCTCGATGATCTTGGGAATCGCCGCAAGCCGATCATCCGTCATGATGCGACGAAACACGTTGCCGCCAATCGTGCCCTCGGCGATCAGCTCGTGGCGATCGAGATGCGAGCCCAGCTTGGCTTTGGAATCGTTGAGATGCAGACAGCCCAGGTTCGCGAGGCCGATCACGTCGTCAAAGCGATCGATCACGCCGCGGTAGTCCGTCACGAGATCGTATCCCGCGGCCCAGACGTGCGCGGTATCGAGGCACACCCCAACGCGGATGCGCATGCTCGCAGGAATACGCGAGAG
>JANNEV010000595.1:0-3798 GCA_031379145.1 Gemmatimonadaceae bacterium | reverse complement strand
GCGCTGCTGGCGCTGCTGGCGCTGCTGGCGCTGCGAGAGTTGCAGCGGGCTCGGCCTCACTCGGGGCTTCGACCGCGCGCTCGACAATCGGCGCGGCCGGCTTTTTCGGCTGTTGGACGGACTCGGCCGAGGGCACGGCGCGAACAACGGCCGGCTCAGATGTGCTGAGATCCTCGTGCCTGGGCGGCTCGGTTTCAGATGCTGGGACAGCTGCCGCAACCGCTGACGGCGGGGCTGGGGTTGGCTGAACTGCCGGCGCGGCCACCGGAGGCGTCGGCAAGCGATCTGCTTGCGACGTCTCGACAACCGGAGCCTCAACGACCGCTGGCGCCTGATCATGCCCTTCGTCGGCGTGCAGTTCCTCCTCGGAACGGCGGCGGCGGCGGACCGAGTGAGCGGCAATCTCAATCTCGGGCACTGGCGCCGGCACTTCGTGCGCAGCGGCCCCGCTGCGGCGTCGGCTCGATTTGGCCGGTGCAGGCGCGGCCTTTTCGGCGCGCACCCGCTTTTCCCGTTCCCAGCGCGCGCGAATGCGCGAAACCTGATCGTCAGTCAGCAGGGTCAGATGGCTCCGAACCGGAACGTCCATCTGGCGCAGCAAAGCAAGCACCTCGTCAGCCGAGATACCGAACTCACCCGCCATGTCATGCACACGAAGCTTGCTCAACCCATCCTCCTACCGCGAAACGCGCGTCGCGTCGCCTACCGGGGCTGCCCCGGCTACGGCGCCACGGATACCGCGCGCCAGCGCCTGATCTACGATTCCAACCGCTGCCGTCGTCTCACGTCCTACGGCACCGCCCAACTCGACCGCACTTTGCCACTCCAGCACCTCCACGCGTGTCGCGCGAAGCACCGGCAACACCTTGTCCAGCGAGTGTCGCGACACATCGACGGCAACCAAGGCCAGCTGCAACGAACCCTTTGATGCTGCCGCGCGCACCTGTTCCACTCCCACCACCACCAAACGCCCACGCATTCCCAGTCCGATCAGGCCGAGCACCTTGCGGCGCACCGCGTCATCCATCGCCGGGGATGCGCCACTCTCGACCATCAGCCGTTCCCGCTACCCGCGTCATCTTCGGTAGTGAGCTCATCGATGATTGACATGATGCGATCCGCTTCTTCCGGCGCGATACCGGGCAGGCGAAGCAGGTCGTCACGATCAAGGTCAAGAATGTCGTTGAGCGTGCGATAGCCTGCGTCCGCCAGTACGGCCACGGTCGAGACTTCAAGGCCTTCAATCTCGTTCAGCGGCACATCCGCCTCGAGATCTGCTTCTTCCGGCAATGGGGCGAAGAGCGGGGCTTCGCCTCCCTTTTCGATCCACTCGCGACTCGAATACAGGTCGATTTTCCATCCGGTGAGCTCAGATGCAAGTCGGACGTTTTGCCCATTGCGTCCGATCGCCAACGAGAGCTGGTCTTCATCGACGACAGCCTGAATGGTACGCGTAACGGTATCGCTGAAAACCCTCGCCACGCGCGCCGGCGCCAACGCCAACTTGGCGAACCGCTCCGGGTCCGGAGACCAGGGCACAATATCGATGCGTTCCCCACCGAGCTCGTTGACGACCGCCTGCACCCGTGAGCCTTTGAGGCCGACGCAAGCGCCAACCGGGTCGACTGCATCATCGCGAGAGGTCACAGCGATCTTGGTCCGACTGCCGACTTCACGAGCCGCCGCCTTGATCTCCACGATACCCTGCTGGATCTCGGGAACTTCAAGCTTGAAGAGCGCCTGCACGAACAGCGCATCGGCGCGACTGAGGATCAGACGCGGCCCCTTCGGCGTGTCTTCGACGCGCTTGAGTACCGCCCGAACCGGCTCACCCTGATGGTAGTGCTCCCGATGATTCTGCTCGCGATACGGAATGATGGCTTCCGCCTCACGAAACTTGTTGAGCATGACTACCAGCTTGCCGCGCTCGATCTGTTGCACTTCACCAGAGAGCAGGTCGCCGACGCGGCCGGAGAACTCGTCGCGGATTCGCGAACGTTCTCCCTCGCGGACGCGCTGAATGATCCGCTGTTTCGCGGCTTGCACGGCCGTACGGCCGAACTCCGCGAAGTCCACAGGGATCTCCATCACATCACCGACCTGGAACTCAGGATCCACGAACCGTGCCTCTTCGAGCAGCGCCTGATTGGAGGGGTCGGTCACCTCCTCGACCACCGTCTTGAGCAGCACGATGCGGATGGCGCCCTTGTCCTCGTCAATCTCGACCTCGGCCTGCACATTGGCGCCATGCTTCTTGGCGAGGGCGGCATGAATGCCGTCCTGCAACAGCCCATGCAGTTCCGTCCGATCGAGCTGCTTCGAATTGGACAGTTCGCGGAACGCTGCGAGAATCTCCGCCGACCCGACCATCCGCTATCCCCTATCGTTTCCAGTGAAACGCCAGCCGCGCCTGCGTGATCGCTGACAACGGGACCTGATGGTCCTTGCCCTTTGGATCCCGCACGACCGCAACCTCAGCGCCTTCCTCGCCTTCGAGCGCGAGAATCTCGATTTCCTGTTTTCCACCTGCGACCAGCGTACTCGTCACCGTCGCCCGACGACCGACGAAGCGACGCCAGTCCGCCGGCGAACGCAGCGGCCGGTCCGCACCGGGCGACGAGACCTCCAACACATACTGCTCACTCACCAACTCGTCCGCCTCCAACCGTGCCTCGACGGCGCGGGAGACGCGGGCGCAATCTTCGATGGTAACCTTGGTGCCGTCGCGACGGTCGATCCGGAGCTCCAGCACCGGTCGCGACTTGGACCCGCCTCGCCGCAACTCAACGAGATCGAAACCAAGTGTGTCAAGCTCTTGCGCGACAACGGGTTCTACGACTTCGCGCATCTGCCTGCCTCACCCGCGAAAAAACCACCCAAGAACAAAAAAGTGTGGGGACCATCCCCACACTTCCGCCGCCCGCGCGAAGCGGACGAAGTCACGAAGGAGTTACTTCTTAGAGTTGCAACGTACGCCCCGAACAGAGCGAGGTCAAGATGACTCATTCGTTCGGCAATAGCGCGATGACTCCGAGCTGGCGGCCGGCGTCGCCGGCCCGATGGCTGAAAAACCGGGTGTTGTGGCATCGGGTACACGCATCGCTGGTCATGATCTCGCGTACACCACGACTTTCGGCCTGCTCGGCAAGGACGGCGCGCAAGTCCACGTGTCCTTTCCCCGCGTGTCGTTTCCCCGACACGGCGCTGAGTACATCGGGACCGACCTCGTAGCACGGCCCGCAGATGGCGGGGCCGAGATATACGCTGCACTCGTCGGGAGGATAGCCCCGACGCGCCAGAGCGTCGAGCCCAGCATCGACGATGCGCAAAGCGGTCCCGCGCCACCCAGCGTGCAGGGCAAGGATGGCGCCAGCTGGATGTGCGACGAACACCGGGGTACAGTCGGCCACGGTCACGGCAAGCGCAGTCCCCGGCGTGGTGGACAGATGACCGTCAACGTCTCGCAGGCGTAGCCAGCCGTGCCAGCCCTCGCCGTGCTCGGCAACGGCGGCTCCGTGCACCTGCACGGCCGTCGCGAGCCGGCGGACTCCGAGCTCGGCGAGTTCATCCTGCAGCGCAGTCCAGCGCTCCATCACGGCACCGACAGGCTCGTCGGATCCCAAACCGAACGATCCGCATAACCGGTCGGTCGTCCAGGCGCGCACGTTGCCGGGAAGCGCGAAGGTCTCGGGTGGCCTACGCGGACGACGACGCCGATGGCTGGGCCGCCTGCGAAGATTGCGACGACACCAACGCGGACGTGTCCCCGGACGGCGAGGAGATCTGCAACGGGCTGGA
>JANNEV010000582.1:0-2939 GCA_031379145.1 Gemmatimonadaceae bacterium | reverse complement strand
CAGTTCACGGCCGCGGCCATCCTGCGGTTGGAAGAGCAGGGGAAGCTGCGCACCACAGATAGCATCGGTCGATTCTTTCCCGCGGCGCCAGCCGACAAGCGCGGCATCACGCTCCATCAGCTGCTCACGCACACGGCTGGGTTCGACTCCGACTATTCGCCCACCGATTACGAACCAACCACCCGCGACATCTACGTGGCGCGGATGTTTGCTGCGACACTGCGCACGACGCCGGGCACCACCTACTTCTACGCCAACTCAGGCTACTCGCTGTTGGCCGCAATCGTGGAGCTCGTTACCGGGCAGGAGTACGAACAAGCGCTGCGCGACTTGGTGCTGCGGCCGGCCGGCATGCTGGAAACCGGCTACACCGCGCCACAGTGGGCGCCGACGCGCATTGCGCACGGCTATCAGGACGGTCGCGATTGGGGCACGATCGTGGAACGCATTGCGAAGCCGGGGGCACCGTACTGGTCGCTGCGCGGCAATGGAGGACTGCACACCACGTTGAGTGACATGGCGCGCTGGGACGTGGCGTTGAGTGGCCGAGGCGTGTTCGCCGACTCCAGTCGCACCAAGTTCATGACCGGTTACGTGAACGAAGGGCTGGAAGGGCGTTCGAAGTACGCGTATGGGTGGGCCGTGATGCAGACCGCACGTGGCACGAGGCTGGTGAGTCACAACGGCGGCAACGGCGTGTACGTGGCCGAGCTCCTGCGCTTTGTCGATGAAGGGGTGACGATCTTCGTGACGTCAACCAGGTCGGAACAGACCGCAACACCAGTGGTCGGCGTGTTGTCCCGCATTGCCTTCGGACAGGCGTATACGTTGCCGCCGGCTCGCGTGGCGGCGTCGCCGGCGGCACTCAAGGCGGCAGCGGGTGTGTACGCGATGGCGGACGGCAGTCGACTGACACTTCGCGTGCGCGACGATCGACTGTTCGCCGATGCGGTCGGACAGCAGGCGTTTCAGCTCCTGGCCAGTGGCGACACGGTGTCGCCGCCGATGGCAGCGCAGCTGAACGAGCGGTCGCGCGTCATTGTGGCGGCGCTGGTGGCGGGGGATATCGGACCGCTGCGGGTTGCTGTTGGAGCATCTGGCCCCGATTCCACGCAGATGGCGACGCAGGAAGCGGAGTTGATGCAGGGCCGTCGTGAGCGATTTGGCGCGTATTTGTCGATGGAGGTGCTTGGTTCCGTGGCGGGCCCCATCGGGGACGTGCGAACGACGGTGCGGCTCAACTTCGCCAACGGCGCCGCGACCAACCTGTACACGTGGGGGCGCGACGGAACCATCATGGACGTCGGCGCGCGGCCCTACGCGTCGGTTGAACTGCTGCCCGCTGACGATGGTGGCTTTGTCAGCGATGATCAGCGCACGGAGCGCGGTGTGCGCCTCACGTTCTCGCCGGCCGGTGCGACCGCGCGTACCTCGTCCGGCACGGTCACGCTGCGCCGGGTTGTGCTGCCGAAGTAACGAGCCGCCCGCGCGGCTTTAGCGCGAAGGTTTTCCGGCCGACCAGGCTTGGCGATCGCTGAGGGCGAGCAGCGGCGTGCAGAACAGTGCGCCCTCGAAGAGGAACGGCACCACGCCAATGGGCTGCTCGGAGATCAGCAGCGCAACGGCCAGCACCATCGAACCCACACAGACGCAGTACGCCGAGGCTCGGCCCCAGGAAATTGGTGCGGAACGCAAGCGCCAGATCAGCACGCACACCATGCCGAAGGCAATGACGCCCTTTACGAGCGCGAGCGCCTGATAGATCGCGGCCAGCGACGGATCGGCCGCAAGGGTGGGGTCAGACATACGGACTCCCGGTTGAACGAGGACCATCTGTCCCTCAATGCTGCGTCTCGCCGACCTGCGGCGCAAGCGTCCAGTCCATCGGTGCCTGCGCGGCATCCATCGGCGTGCGCACCGTTGGCGTCTCGGTGAGCAGGTCCACCAGGGCTTGCACGATCTCGCCTTGCACCTCGATGCCAGACCGCTCCTGCAGATAGCGCAACGCCTCCGACGACGACAGAGCCGCGCGATACGGACGCTCGGTTCGCATGGCGTCGTACATGTCGCACACCCGTACGAGTCGGCTGGCAAAGTGACTGCGTCGCAGCCAATGCAATTGCGGATAGCCGCCCTGTCCGTTCTCCCAGCGGTGATGTTCGTAAGCGACCGTGGCGGCCAATGCATTTCCGCGACCGCGCGCACTCAGAAGCCGCGCGCCTTCGACGGTGTGTCGCTGCACCTCGGCGAACTCGACGTCGTTGAGGGGTCCTGCTCGCTCCAGCAGCTCGCGCGGCACTTTCGTGTTCCCGATGTCGTGGACCATCGCGGCGATGCCAATGGCCTTCGCGTCGTCGGAGGAGAGCCCGAGCTGTTCGGCGACGCCGATGGCGAGCGTGGCGACGTTGCAGGCGTGCGCCGTGGCGTACTGATCGTGCGTGACGATATCCAGCAGCGGCAGTACGCGCTGCGTACCCTGGCCCATGGCCATGGCCAACGAACTCACCACCACTTCAACCTCGGCGAATGGTACGTCGCCGCCGCTCGCAACTCGCTCATGAATCCACTGCATCACGGCGGCTTCCGAGGTGAGTGGAATCAGCGCCAGCGTATCGATCAGTTCGTCGATCTCTTCGCTCGACGCAGATTCCGTGGCGGAGTCCGTGTGGGTACTCACGCTGAGTGCGCCGTAGCGGAACCCGTTCAACGTCGCCGCAGACGGCCCTTCCGATCCCGCGGAAATGCGGACAGTGAGCTGGCTGATGAACGCGGACAGATCGTGCACGGATGGCATCGGATGGACATCGACTTCGAAACGCTGGATGCCGGCTGCCGCGAGCTTGGCGCCCCATTCCCAGCCCCTGAGTTCCGGAAGCACGCGAGAGCCGACCAATACCGCTCCGTCCAGGAACGAAATGCGGAGCTGGCCGCGCTGCTCC
>JANNEV010000570.1:0-6119 GCA_031379145.1 Gemmatimonadaceae bacterium | reverse complement strand
GCAGGACGAAGCCGCGTTCACGCATGCGAAACGCGTGCACATCCGCTGCGGGGCCGATGAACGCGATCTCCCGGTGCCCAAGGGCGAGCAGATGCTCAGCCGCCAATCGCCCCGCTCTTGTCGCGTCGCTGGCGATCCCGGGCCACCGATCCGACGGTTGATCGAGCATCACGACGTTGATTCCCGCGAGCGCGTCGTCGGGCAAAGCGGCCGCGCCAACGGCATCGAGGAGGACGCCGTCAATCTGTCGCGACCGTAGTGTTTCGAGATGCTGCACGGCACCGCGCGCCGACTGGTCGCAGAGCAGGACCGCATACCCGGCGTCAGCCGCGACGCGTTCTACCCCGGTGACCACATCGGCCACGAAAGGGTTTCGCAAATCCGGGACGATGACGCCCAGCGCAAAGGAGCGGCGCCGCGCCAGTGACCGCGCGACGACGTTCGGCCGGTAGCCGAGCGACTCCGCGGCATCAAGCACCCGCTGTCTCGTAGCGGGCGCGACGCGCGCGCGCGGATGCTTGGACAGCACCAGCGACGCGGTCGGCTGCGAGACACCCGCGCGAGCTGCCACATCATGCACGGTGATCCGGCGCACAGCAGAGGGGGTGGTCATCATGGCAATACTGCTAGTGCAAATACGTATTTGCAAGCCTTCTGGCGGACCCAGCCATACGGCCTGAACGCGACGCATTATTGAGAGATGCCTGATTTATCCTCTCAAACGCCTTCGGACTCGCGTGATGTGACCCGACAGGCGTCGCGAGCCGTGCCTCGCGTGGAGGAGACGGAGAACGTCGCCGAGTTGGCCGCTGCCAAGCCGTCGAGAGATCGCGGCTGGCTCTTCGGTGGCATCGCCCCGCCCGCTCCGCGCCGCCGCCTGCTGGTGCGCGTGGCCATCGCGCTCACGTCGAGCACCGCGATCGCGTCCGTGGCGGCACTCGTGGCCGCAGCCGCCGTCATCCCCCCGATCGGCGCACGACGGAGCGCCAGAGAAACGGCGCAGCGCGAGCTGCTCTCCCAGCTATGGGCTGAGGAACGCATCGGCGAAACCGCATTTGCGTCGCAGCGCCGATGGACGGACATGTGGCGCGAATCGTTCGGCATCGTCGTCTCCACGGATCGGCGCGTACTCTACGTCGGGTCACCGCCGACGCCGTTGCTCCGCCCCATCGAAGATGGTCCACCGGAGCTGCTGGTCGAGAGCTATCCGTATGACGCAGCGTTCACCCTTGAGCCGCGCACGCTCTTTCGCGGCTACGGTCGCGGACTCGTGCTTCGGCTTCCCCTGCGCGAAGTGGATTTCATCGTCGACGACGCGGAGTGGACGCGCGCGCTCGCCGTGTCACAGGCGGCCGCGGTGGCGCGGGCGGCATTTACGCTTGACGCCGAGACGTTCGAGGCGAGCCGCCGGCCGGCCGGCGCGCCGGCCGCGCGCTACACGACCTACGTGGTGCAGCGCGGCGAGACACTCACTGCGCTGGCACGCCGTTTTCGCACGTCACCCGACGTCCTGCGCCAACTCAACCAACTGCCACGCGATGACATCCGGACCGGACAGCGGCTCCGCGTGCCCAGTGTGGCCGACTCATTGACTCCGTAACATCAGCTCGCGGCGCCCTCCGCGCTGCGCGTTACTGTCCAAGCACTAACGCAAAGACCAGCGGCGCCACGATCGACGCGTCGGACTCGATGATGAACTTGGGGGTCTCGATGCCCAACTTGCCCCACGTGATCTTCTCGTTGGGGACGGCTCCCGAGTACGATCCGTAGCTGGTGGTGGAATCGCTGATCTGGCAGAAGTATCCCCACAGCGGCACCTCGGTGCGCTGCAAGTCCTGATGCAGCATGGGCACGACGCAAATGGGGAAGTCGCCCGCAATACCACCACCGATCTGAAAAAAGCCGATCGTCGACTGGTCCGATGCCGTCTTCGAGTACCAGTCGGCGAGGTACATCATGTACTCGATGCCGCTGCGGACCGTGTGCACGTTCTTCACATCGCCTTCAATGACGTGGGCGGCGAAGATATTGCCCGTGGTGGAGTCCTCCCAACCCGGCACAATGATCGGCAGGTTCTTCTGCGCCGCGGCGAGCAGCCAAGAGTCCTTCGGATCGATCTGGTAGAATTGCTCAAGCTTTCCACTCAGCAGGATCCGGTACATGAACTCGTGCGGGAAGTACCGCTCGCCCTTCGCATCCGCGCTGGTCCACTCGTCCAGAATCGCGTGCTCGATGCGGCGAATCGCCTCTGCCTCAGGAATACACGTGTCGGTCACGCGATTCATGTGCTTCTCCAACAGCGCCTGCTCGTCCTGTGGGGTCAGATCGCGGTAGTTCGGCACCCGGATGTAGTGATCATGCGCCACGAGGTTGTAGACGTCTTCCTCGAGGTTCGCGCCGGTGCAGGTGATCGCATGGATCTTGTCCTGACGAATCATCTCGGCCAGCGACAAACCAAGCTCCGCCGAACTCATCGCGCCCGCCAACGTCACCATCATCTTGCCACCGTTATCGAGGTGACGCGTATAGGCGTCCGCCGCATCAATGAGGGCCGCAGCGTTGAAGTGACGATAGTGGTGACGCAGGAACGCAGAGACCGGCGCAGACGACGAAGCCATGTGAGACACCCGGGGGAGGTCGATGAATTCCGGCGCGCCCGGAGGCGCAGCCATGACGGCGGCCAGTGCGGCGTGCATTGGCGCCGCGGGGAATCTATCGCTCGCCGTCCTCGGTGCGGAACGCGCGCGGGTCGGCTACACCGTCTTCATGCCGAGGGTCGCGGGTTCCGCCGCGTAGCCCCTGTGCCTCTGCCGCCGCATCACGCCCACTCCGTCGAAGGGCCAGCCAGCTGGCACCCACACCCAGTCCGATGGCGACGGCGATGAAGCCCGTCGAAAGCGCCGCGGCTGCCAAGCCGACGCACGCCAGCGCGATCGAGCGGGCTCCCATGCCGACGCGCATATCGTCGGCCGCCAGCCGTCGGCGCTCCGCAGGCGTTGGGTGCCATGAGGCCCGGCCACCCCCAACGACGCCCGCGCTGAGCCGCGCCCCCCCCTCCGCGTCTTGCATGCGCCACGCTCCGGAATTCCGCTCCACGATATCCGAACGAACGGAGGTAGCGTCCGGCACTGCGTCCCAGGGGTCCACACGCAACCGCTCCGTCTCCGACAGCAGCGCGAGCCCCAGACGAATCGGTACGATGGCACCGGACTCGGCGCGTCCAGACACGTGGGATTGCGACGAGGCTGGCGTGTGCATGACACCGCGCGCGAAGGCACGGTGTGTGCGCTCCAGTTCGGCGATTGCGCCGGCGACGACAAGAGACAGCAGACGCACGGCGGGCTCCCGCATGATGCCGGGCGCCTTTCGGAGCAGTCGTTCCGCATCCGCTGCGCGGGCGTCGCGGAGGCCCGCCACGAGCTGCTGCAGCATAGTGCGGATCGGCGACGGTCCATCGACAGGCTCGGACGTGAGCACGCCGATGAGCGTCGACAGGAGCGTGCGGGCCGCGTGCGCCTGCTCCGGGCTGCACGCCGAGGCCAGCGTTCCGCCGGCGCTGAACGCGCGCAGCAGTCCTCGGGTCGTCCCGGCGAGGTTCGCTCCGGCGGCCGAGACGAGCTCGGCACCGATCTTCGTGAAGGCCGCATCGATCACGTCGTGCGCGCTCAAACCAGAAAGTTCGGCCTCGTGATACAGCATCTCGGACGCGTGTTCGTCATCGATACGCTCTTGCGGCTGCGCAGCGCGGCTGGGCGAGGGGGGGACCGCAGTCGGCAACTCGATTGGTGACTCCGATAGCGCCACCGATGACGATGGTGTCGCGCGAGACGCGCGACGAACAGCATCTGCCAAGGCACCTCGTACGGCGGCGCGTCCATAGTCGAGCGCCGGATGATTCGGTACGTGCGCAGCGGCGCGCTCAAGGAGCCGCTCGGCGCCGGCCCGATCACCTTGCCGGGCGTCCAGGATGGCCTGCTGTACAAGGAGGAGGGGCTCCTGTGGTGCCTGTAGGAGCGCGTGTTGCAAGCTCGCTTTTGCCGCCGGAACGTCGCCGGCCGCCAACCGCGCCACGGACTGCGCGAATCGTAGTGCCAGCGAGCCAGGCGTTGCGCTCAGCCCCGCTTCGGCGATGCGATCACTCTCCCCGGGCAGACCGAGCAGCGACAGCGCGCTGCTTCGGAGGTACCACCCTTCCTCGGTCCGGCGCGCGCGATCCCAGATGCGATCCAGCGCCGCCAGCGAATCAGCACCTTGATTTCGGAGCAATGCGCTACGCGCGTGTTCCAGACCGACGTCCATCGCCACGGACGGAGTACGCCGACGGCCCACGAGAAAATCAGTGGTGCCGAAGATGTCGTCGAGGTCGAGACCGCTGCGAGCGAGCGGGGAACCCGCTGGTGTCGCGTGCGACTCAAGAACGGGCTGGGCGCCCGCCTTCGGTCCGACAGGTGCGACCGGAACGAGCGCCCGGGAAGGCTCGACCCGACGCGGCGCTTCGTTGCTGCCGATTGGGAGAGCGCCTGGTGTTTCTGACGGCACACGATGGGATCGGAGGACGCCCGGTTTCCGCAGCCGGGCACACGTTCTCCTGAGCAGTATCGGCCGATGACCTGTCCAACTGAAGCTAGGCCAAGACAGCGACCAGCGCCTGCTCCGTGGATGCGCGACTGTAGCCGGCAATCTCGTCGAACCACGTATAGGCGCGCCCGTCACGATCGAGTGCGATGCGGCGATGAGTGCGACTGTGTTCGTAGAGCCGGAGTTCTCCGACGTCCACAGGCCCGGGTACGAAGCCAATGAACCAGAACGCCATGGTGGCTTCAATGGCGTCTGCGCCAAACTCCGCCGCCAAGGCGCGTTCAAGAGGGGTCCAATCGGGCGGTCGATACATATCAGTTGTATTCACAGGTACCCATTGGACGCCCTGCGTCCGGGGCGGTCACGATCCGTCACGCCGACCGCGTGTGCTCGCTCATTGTACGTTGTACGCGAGATCCACCCTCGCTGCAGCGGGTTACGCGCCAGCGACCTGCGGCATGTGGGCGGCAATGAACCGAGCGGTGGCACGCAACGACTCGCGGGCTTCAGGGAGAACTGCCGCAAAGAACTGCCAGACATGTGGTACATGCGCCCACAGTCGCAGCTCCACGGAAACGCCCGCGAGTCGCGCCCGTTCGGCGACCCGCACGCTGTCATCTCGAAGCACCTCGTCGCGGCTGGCATGAATGAGGATTGGCGGCAACCCGGTGAAGTCGCCATAGAGTGGCGACAGGTGCGGATTGGTCGGATCCTCCGTCGCAACATAGAACTGCGCAGCCCGACGAATGGTCTCGCCGGCGAACATAGCGCAACGCTCAGAGTTCTCGTCGAGCGACGAGCCCGTGACGGCAAGATCCGTCCACGGACTGAACGTGACCACGGCCGCCGGAAGCGGAGCGCCTTCGTCACGCAGCAACAACGCCAGTGCCAGCGCCAGTCCCCCGCCTGCAGAATCACCAGCGATGATCAGCCGGGACGGGGAGATGCCGCGAGACGAGATCAAAAAGTGATAGGCGTCTCGCGCATCATGCAGGGCGGCCGGGAATGGATGCTCCGGGGCCAGTCGATACGCGGGTACATACGCGGTTCCGGCGATGCGCCGCACCAACGAGCACACCAGCGGTCGATGCGTCTCCGGACTGCAGGCAATGAACCCGCCGCCATGCAGGTACAACAACACAGGCGCATCGGAGGCGGCCGTCGGCCAGCTGACGCGCTCACCGCCAACCCATCCGGGGCTCGCCGCCATGGGGTGCACCACTGCCCCAGTCGATCGCGCCATCAGTCGCCGAGCGCCCCTCGGGCGACCCATGTTCTGCCGGACCCAGTGGGGATCGATGGGTTCGAGCGCATACGGACGCATCCGAGCGCGCACCAATAAGTGCACCAGACGGGACTGCCAACTGGCCTGCGCAATGCGCGGGGGCGACGAGGACATGCGGAATCCTAGACGATCCCCCGACAATGCGTCAGACGCCGACCTGCTTCTCCACTCGGTCGCGGTAGTGACGGCTCAACCGAAGCTTGGTGCCGTCGTCCAGAATGACCACGTAGTCGCCCGAGAACCACTGCTGCATCTC
>JANNEV010000562.1:0-1749 GCA_031379145.1 Gemmatimonadaceae bacterium | reverse complement strand
CCGTCTGCTACCACGTCCTGGGCGTGATCCACCACAACTGGACGCCGATCCAGGAGCGGATCAAGGACTACATCGCCAGCCCCAAGTCCAACGGCTATCAGTCGCTCCACACCACCGTGTTCGGTCCGGGGCGCCAGCTGTTCGAGATCCAGATTCGCACGCGCGAGATGCATCGCACCGCGGACTACGGTATCGCAGCCCATTGGCTGTACAAGGAGGCCAACAAGGGGTCGGGCGACCTCGACCGGCAATTGCAGTGGTTCCGACAGGTGCTGGAGCTGCAGCTTGATGCGGAGACGCCCGGGGAGTTTCTCGAGTTCCTGAAGCTGGACTTGTACCAGGACGAGATCTTCGTCTTTACGCCAACGGGAGATGTGATTCAGCTCCCCAAGGGTGCAACGCCCATCGATTTCGCCTTCGCGGTGCACACGCAGGTGGGAGCGCGGTGCGCGGGTGCGAAGATCAACGGGCGTATCGCGCCGCTTTCCCGGGAGCTCAAGAACTCGGAAACGATCGAGATCCTGACGAACCCGAACGCCCGCCCCAGCCGCGATTGGTTGGCGCACGTGCGCACGGGACGAGCCCGGCACAAGATTCGGCAGTATCTGCGGCTCGAGGAACGGTCGTCCGCAATGCGACTTGGCCGCGAGATCCTTGAGCGCGAGCTACGACGGCGGCGTTTGGCCAAAGTCGAGGATAGCGCGTTGCTGCCGGTGGCCAAGTTGCTGAAGCTCAAGGATACCAACCAGCTGGTGGCGGCCATCGGGCAGGGCGAAGTGCACGTGATGCAGGTGGTCAAGGCCATCTATCCGCAGGTCGAGTCGTCACCGGCAGAACCCGAAAAGCCCAGTACGCTCACGCGCATCGTGGATCGCGTGCGAGGTACTGGAAAGGGCGTGCGTATCCAGGGTACCGATGGTCTGCTCGTCCGCTATGCCCAATGCTGTCAGCCGGTTCCCGGCGACAAGGTGGTCGGGTACGTGACACGCGGGCGCGGCGTCAGCATCCATCGGGGCGACTGTCCGAACTTGTTGCTGTTGGTGCACGAGCCCGAGCGCCGGCTGGAGATTGATTGGCACGAGATGGCGGGCGAGCGTTTCGTTGTTCGGCTGGCCATGGATGGCAACGACCGCCGAGGGCTCTATGCGGACGTGGCCGCCGCAGTCAGTGCGACCGGTACCGACATCAAGAGCCTCGAACTGAAGACGATCGACGGCCGAGTCACCGGTGCTGCGCTGGTCGAGGTGGAGAACCTGGTGCATCTGGAACGCATCATCAAGGCGGCGCGGCGCGTGAAGGGCATCACCGCCGTGAGCCGACGGGATCGACTGACGACCGAGGAGTAGTCACGGTCCCGCGCTGGTCGCCCACCGGCTCTCGTGTGGGTCAGGCGCCGATCATCGCCCACTTTTTCACCAGCGGATCGGGCGATCGCTGTTCGAAGACGTGAGGCGGCGGTGGCACTCGAACATCTCGCCGCGCGAGTTGTCGCGCCTCTCCGGACCCGGCGTCCACCTGGAACTGCTGGACGAGCTCGCGCATGGTCGACGCTTGCGCATTCAGTTCTTCCGATGCACTGGCGGACTCCTCGGCGCTCGCCGCCGCGCGCTGTGTCAGCGCGCTGACCTGTTCCACCGCGCGGCCGACCTCACTGATGGAGTCGCGTTGCACCGCGCAGTCAGTGGCAATCTG
This sequence comes from Gemmatimonadaceae bacterium, assembly GCA_031379145.1. Taxonomy (GTDB): domain Bacteria; phylum Gemmatimonadota; class Gemmatimonadetes; order Gemmatimonadales; family Gemmatimonadaceae; genus Gemmatimonas. The sequence goes on along the minus strand of JANNEV010000562.1, from coordinate 57 downwards.
GCCGACGAATTCGGATACCCGTTCGACGTCGGACTCCACCGAACCCAAGTGCACCCC
>JANNEV010000539.1:0-3293 GCA_031379145.1 Gemmatimonadaceae bacterium | reverse complement strand
CGATCACGCCTTCATTCTGCCGAGTGCCGACTTCAATGACACCGGGCGAATTGACACCATCACGGTGGCGGCAAGGATGGGCTTTGAAGTCGACGACTTGCGTGCGTTGCAGCAGACGCGGCGGCTGTTCGGACCTCACGATCGCTTGCTCGACCTCATCTTGCTCGGGGTAGGTGATGCCGCCGACTTTGGCGGCGCGACACGACCTCACTCGCCTTTACTGCACGAGTCGACTACATGGGAGTCATTGGCGCCCTTCGTGCCGACTCGGCACCCTAAAAAAGGTGGCGACGTCGACGATATTCGATCGCAAGTGTGTCGCGGCTGCGCGCAGCTTGGGTTGCCGGAGCCGATGAGCGTTGAGCCGTTGAACGGCGAGTGGGATAGATTTCGTCGTCGTCGCGACGGCAATGGACGCCGCGGCCCTGATCGAGCCTACGGAATGCGGCTCGTGTTTAGCGAGACCGTGCGCGGGCCCATTGCTCTTGGCTATGGGGCTCACTTTGGTCTCGGGTTGTTCACTTCTGTCGAGACTGACAAGTCGTGATGGCTGCTTCTGTCGCAGTTCATGCGCTCGTCACCGTGGACGTGTCCGAGTCTCTGGAGATCAAGCGTTCAAGCGCCGGAGCGACACACGGCCCGTTCCTGGACGTCGAGCCCGAGGCGCCTATCGGTGTCGTCTCCCAAGCAAGGCACTTTGCTCAGCAGGTCGCTGACACGACGCTTCGTGAGATCGCGGTCATGATCGTTTTGAACCTATGGCTGAACGCAGATCGGAGTGAACTGCCAGCGATATCGTCGGAGTCGTCATTGGACACAACGCCGTGAACGTCGATGAACACGAAACAGCTCCAGCACAACTCGACCTCGCATTACCAATCGCTGAGCACACAGACATCCCTCCCGTCCCCGTGCGCATGCTCAACGAGTTCGTGTACTGCCCGCGCCTCGCCTATCTCGAGTGGGTGCAGCGGGAATGGCGCGACTCGTCAGACACCGTGCAAGGACGTCACGTTCACCGCCGCGTCGATCGCAGGGCCGGCGCACTGCCCGACCCCGCAGAAGTCGACGAAAGCACGCGCATTCACGCCCGCTCGATCGAACTGTCTTCGGAGCACTTGGGTATCGTTGCAAAGCTCGACCTCGTGGAGTCCGATGCCGGTGGCTACGTCATGCCTGTCGAGTACAAACGCGGCAAGCGCCCGCACGTTGCGGGCGGTGCCTACGACCCAGAGCGCGTGCAGCTGTGTGCTCAAGGGATACTCCTCGAGGAAGCGGGGTATCAGGTCAACGGCGGCGTGCTGTATTTCGCTGGTTCGCGCGAGCGCGTACAGGTAGCGTTCGACGCGGCGCTACGCGAGCAGACTGCAACGGCGATCCGGGACTTCCGGTTGCTCGCCGCCGGCGCGCGAATTCCTTCGCCACTGGAAGACAGTCCAAAGTGCGGTCGGTGTTCTTTGGCCACCATCTGCTTGCCGGATGAAACGAACTTTCTCCGGCGCGACGGTGGAACGGTACGCCCCATCGCCGTCGAGAAGCCGATGGCACTTCCGGCATACGTACAGGCGAATGGCGCGCGCATAAGCAAACGTGGCGAGTGTTTGGAAGTGTCTTCACCTGATGCGCCGACCGCAGAGATTCGCTTGGGCGAACTTTCGCAGTTGGTGGTCATGGGTAACGTAACGCTCACGACGCCGACGTTGCACGAGTTGATGCGACGGCAAATCCCTGTGTCGTGGCATGGTCACGGTGGCTGGTTCATGGGGCACACGGTAGGCACGGGAAGCGGAAACGTCGAGCTGCGCACGGCGCAGTTTCGCGGCAGCTTCGACGAGCAGGTGTGTCTTGCTATCGCTCGGGGTTTGGTGCGTGCGAAGTTACTGAACTGCCGAACTCTCATGCGGCGGAACTGGCGAGGCGATCAGTCGTCCGCTGAAGCGCTCAAGGAGATGGGGCGATTCGCAGAGCAAAGCACGCGGGCCCGTTCGATTTCGTCTTTGCTCGGCATGGAGGGCGGTGGTGCGCTTGTCTACTTCTCGAACTTCTCGTCGATGCTGAAGGGTGAAGACGACGCCGCGCCAGCGTTCGAGTTCGGAAAACGCAACCGAAGACCTCCCACGGACCCCGTGAACGCGTTGTTGTCGTTCGGCTATGCGCTACTGACGCGAGCTGTCACTACGGCCCTCTCGGCCGTTGGCTTCGATGTGTATCGGGGCTTCTACCATCAGCCACGATTCGGGCGGCCGTCGCTCGCATTGGACATGATGGAACCGTTCCGTCCGCTCCTCGCCGACTCAGTGGTGATCACGGCTATCAACAACGGTGAAGTGCGGCCGACGGACTTCGTGCGCGTCGGTCCTGCCGTAAATCTCTCAGCCGATGGGCGGAAGCGCTTCATTGCCACGTTCGAGCGGCGCATGGACCAGGAGATCACGCACCCGCTCTTCGGGTACAAGTTGTCCTACCGGCGTTTGCTCGAAGTACAGGCTCGGCTTCTCGCGCGCTTTCTGCTGGGCGAACTGCCTGAGTACCCAAACTTCACCACGCGATGAACACCGACGAGCACACGTACCTCGTGATCTACGACATCGGCAATCCGCGCCGGTGGCGTCTCGTCTTTCGTGCGATGAAGGGGTTTGGCAGATGGTTGCAGCTGTCCGCGTTTCAGTGCCGGCTTGGCGACGTGCGTCACGCGGAGATGGTTGCAACGCTAGATCAGATCATCGACCACAACGACGATCACGTGGTGATCGTGGACGTTGGGCTGGCGGACAAGGTGGTCCCTCGCGTCGTCAGCTTGGGTAAGCGCGCGTTCGAGCCTATCGACACGTCCGTAGTCGTCGTCTAGCGAGTTCCGCTGCTCTCGCCGACGCGTCGCGAGCGGTGCGGTGACGTCTCGATACCCGGGAAGCGCTCGCAAGCGGCCATTGTTGTTCGAATTCAGTCTGTTGGCATTGAGCACGTGGTGAATCGATTGGGCTCATGTGTGATTTGTCCGTGCTTGAGCACGGAGCGCTCGCAATGGCACTCTGCGTGTGCCGTCCCGCGTAGGGTCCAGCGCGTGTAGATTTCCGCGGCTTCATCGCCGCGGCCTCATTGAAGGGTAAAGTTTCGAACCGCCGTCGCGTGTGACGTAGGTCGATTTCCGCGGCTTCATCGCCGCGGCCTCATTGAAGGAGTGGTTTTCGCAATCCCCTCCTGTGCTCCTCGAAGGATTTCCGCGGCTTCATCGCCGCGGCCTCATTGAAGGGCGTCTGACGTGCTCGCCCTCGTGGCTGCGGTCCACGATTTCC
>JANNEV010000451.1:0-2023 GCA_031379145.1 Gemmatimonadaceae bacterium | reverse complement strand
GAAATTTATTAAATTTGATAATCAAGCAGGGATTATGGATGCCTATTTTAGTCCAGACAGCAAATTAATAGTAACAACTGGTGCCGATTATTCAATTAAGATATGGGACTTTTCTGGCAAATTAATTAATCAAATTAAATTACAACAATCTCCTAATGCCTTGACTTTTAGCCCAAATAGTCAGCAAATTGCTTTTTTAGGTTATCCCGTATCCGCTCAATAAATCGGGGTAAGAGCAAAAAAAGAAAGTTCACAATCTAGGCACAGCATGGTAGAATATGAGGTATTATCAATCATAAAATCAACAATGTTATAGTCTTTTTTAGCCACTAAAGTCACAATTAACCGTGGGTTTATACGAGACTTACTAAAGGAATCAAGGACTAATAATTCAGAGCATTTATATTTTTTTGAATTGGTTCAATCAGACCAGGACATACCCAGAGAATAAACCGAAGATTGTTGACGAATAATCGTCCCTAGAGATGGAATAGTTCCCAGGTGAGAAATACGGTCGTTCATATATTCAAAAAAGCTAATTCCTAATTTACTCCTTTGTGGCAACCAGAGAGATGAAAATATCCATCGCCTTCGTTCCTTCACAAGTTTGGGTTGCATAACTAATATTTCGTCGCTGCACGATTGTTCTAGCAGCTAATTCGGCCGGGTTATTATGTAAAGGTAATTCCGGATGCTCCAACACTAAAAGCAACTCAGATATTTTACTCAAAGTTAATTTTTTTCGTTCATCTAATTGTTCATAACCAGAGAAACTGCCGAAAATCTCCCAAAATTTTGATTTGAGCCTGAGCTTCTCTAACCCAGAGGTCGAGTTTTTGTAAGCTAATAATTCTTGGTAGTAATCCCAAAAATCATCAAGAAACTTGTCTAAACTTTTTTGATGACAAGTTACAAATGGACTTAACTTTTTATAATGTCTTGCTTCATGCACCCAACATAAAGATAAATCATCTGTGAGTAATTTAAACTGGGGTGCATCATCAGTGACCAGAGTTTTTACGATCGGAATCTGGGATTGCTGATGATAAAAAGCAATCGCTGCTGCCTCGAAAATTCTGGTACGATGTTGAGAGCCTACTTGGCCCAGATTCTGATTCAGCAAGGAGTTAAACTCATCACCCTTCAACGGAATTTCTTGAGGAAACCCTTTTATTTGATGGCTCCACTTCTGGGGGACATTGAACTTATCTAATAGCTGGTAAGTAAGTGGAGATAGAATAAACTCAAGTTCTGGGTTGTTCTGTAATACTCTAAGTACGCTTAATCGGTCTTTTCTTAAAGTTGTAGAATAAACTGTATATAATGGGTTGCAAATTATATTTGTAGTGTGATTTACTCCTTTAACACGCGCACTTGTTTGGTCTAAGTGTTGCCAAGGGCTACTTGCTAATCCGGATACATACACTTCGTTAAATTCTGATTCAAATTTTTCTAGCTTTTTCACCAGCAAATTTGATAAATAACCGGCTGACCTTGAAATCCCAATATTGCTTAAAAAATCTAACAGCTTTCCTTGAGTCATGTTGCCTCCGTAATATAGGCTCATAACTAACGCTTTTATTCCGGGGCCAAACTCCCCATCATATCCGGATGGTAACGATGCTAAGTATGTTTTCTTTTCTGAAGGTGAGTAATACTTCTCTTTCCGAAATAATACGTTATCTGTTTTCAGTAAAATGTCTTGAACTATTACCTCTTCATAACCCTTGAATTCTGAATCGAATGGTAGTTCTGCTTCAGGATACTCCAGGATTTTTGATCGGTCAACTTTGACGAGAGCATTTTTACTACTTTTAATGTGCTTTTTTGGTGCTTTTCGCTCTTTTTCTGATGAGTAGTTCTCTTTTAACTTTTTCGCTCCATTAGCTTTGACTTCTGGTTTGCCTTGTTCTCCTTTCAGGCGATTGTTTTCATCTTTTAATCTTTGATTTTCTGACCGTAATTCTCTGGTTTCTGCTTGTAATTGCTCGCATTAGGTTCAGCAATATGGACACAGTACGAC
>JANNEV010000449.1:0-16761 GCA_031379145.1 Gemmatimonadaceae bacterium | reverse complement strand
CGCTGCAGCATGTTGCGCATGAGTTGGCTATGGTAGCCGTTCTGCACCTTCTGCTGGTACACGTCCCACCCTTCGAACGACGTCGTTGTGCGCAGACGGTACTCGTCTTCGGGGAACATGTCCGTCGTGTAGATGTCCGGCCAGCCGTCGTTGTCGATGTCGGCGATGTCGAGCCCCATCGAGAAGTAGCTGCTGTATGGCATCTGCTTGTCGAGCGATTCGGCAAAGGTGCCGTCGCCCTTGTTGATGTACAGGTAGTCGCGTTCGAAGAAATCGTTGGAGACGTAGATGTCGGGACGACCATCACGGTTCACGTCGGCCACGGCCACGCCCAGTCCGAATCCAACCTCACTGCCGAAGATGCCCGCTTTCGCGCTGACATCGACGAAGTGCCCCGCGTCGTTGCGATACAGCTTGGCGCCACCGAGCGAGTCGCGCACCATGCGCGTGTTGCGCAGGCCGAAGCTGCTCACCGGTCGCGGCGAGTTGTTGATCAGGAAGAGATCGAGATCACCGTCGCCGTCGTAGTCGAAGAACACCGACTGCGTGGAGTAGCCACCATCGGCGATGCCGTACTCGCGCGCCATTTCCTTGAAGGTCGGAACGCTGTCGCTGCCGTTCCCCTGATTGATGAACAGCTGATTCGCGCGCTGCTTGCCTGGCTCCTTGCCGGCGTGACACACATAGAGATCGAGCCGTCCGTCGCCGTTCACGTCGGCGAGGGTGACGCCGGTCGTCCAGTTGTCGTTGTTGTCGAGCTTCGCGGGCTTGGTGACATCGCGAAAGCGGAACTGCCCTTCGTTGAGGTACAGCTTTGCGCCACTCTCGTTGGCTGACAGCACGAGCTCCGGCAGACCATCACCATTCAGATCGCCGATCGCAACGCCGCCACCGTTGTAGTGATTGCGATACGTGAAGACGTTGACGTCTTTCGTGTCCGTGACGGTGTTCTGAAAGCTGACGCCAGTGTAGCTCGCGGGCAGCAACGAAAAGAGGCGTCCATCGGTGGCGGGCGCCTGCGCGTCACGAGTTTCTGCGCTGCTGCAGGCGCCGAGGAGGAGGGAGGTCGTGAGCAGCAGCGGACGAATCGCCGAGTTCATGCGTATGGATACCTTCATAGATACAAAATAGCCTGCCTCCGCTCGGAGACAGGCTATCGTGTGCGCTTTTTGTCGAACGATCAAACGATCGCTCAGCCGCAATCCCGACTCAGTAGCCCGGGTTCTGCTTGAGCAACGGGTTGGTCTGGAGCTGCGGGTTCGGGATAGGATACCGAATCTTGTACGGCGCCCCCGCGGTGGTCTTGTAGAAGGACGCGTTGGTGAATGTGCCGGCGCGGTTGGTGTCCTGACGACGCTTGGCCTCGCCTGCCAACTCACGCTGGCGCTCCACGAGCAACTCTGCGCGCACCTGCGCCTGTGAGGCGCCCGCCGCCATCGGCGTGGCCCGTGCCCGCGCCTTGACCACGTTGAGCGCGGTGATGGCCGCCGGGGTCTGACCCAGCTCATTGAGCGATTCGGCCTTGATCAGGTACATCTCGGCCAGACGGAAGTAGGTGAAGTCGTTGCCGAAGTTTCCGCCCGTGTTCGCCGGATCATAGCCGAACTTCTCGAGGCGCGGACCCTGATTCTCGGTCGCCGTGGTGACGTTTGGAATCGTCAACGTGAAGACCAGGTCGGCACCAGCGCGATCCTTCAGTTTGGTCACGCCGTCGAGTCCGAACTGCTGACCGATCCTGATGATCTGCCGGCGAATGTCACCGCCGTTGGTCACTGAGTCGTACTGCGTGTAGACCTGCGGAAGGGCAGTGAATCCGTTCCACCCACCGGCGGGCTGGTTGTAGTGGCTACCGCGCATCTGGAGGGACATTCCGAGTCCGTCCTGCGCCTTGTGGCGCACGACGAAGATGTTCTCGCGGTTGTTCGGAGCGATCGCGTTGTCGGCTGCGAAGTTCTTGATCCAGTTGGCCGTCGACTGGAGCGTGTAGCGTCCACCGTTGATCACGGCGTCTGCGGCCTGATTGGCCTCAGTCCACTTGGCCGGACCCCGGGTGAGCCCCGACGCGGTGGTTTCGCCAGAGAGCACCTGCGCGTTGAGATACAGGCTCGCGAGCATGGCGTTCACCGATCCCTTGGTGAGGCGGCCGTAATTGCCATCGTCCCACGTGTCGGGAAGGTCAACGAGCGACTCCTTCCACTCCTTCTCAATGAACGTGAACACCTCAAGCGCCGTGTTGCGCGCCCGCGCCTCCACCTTGGTGTCGGTCACGATCGGCACACCGCCGAAGAAGTCGAGCATCATGAAGTAGTACCACGCGCGAAGGGCGCGGGCCTCGGCCTTCATGGACTTGCGGGTGGGCGAGAGGTTCGCCTCGTTCATCACCGAGGTGTTGAGCACCGCGTTGGCGCGAGAGATGCCGCTCGACAGGCCGTTGTAGGATGCGTTGATGTCTTCTGTGGCGCTGCCTGACGTGGGCGTCCAACCCTGGCGGTGGATCTCGAGCCACCGACCGTTGTCGAACCAGTCCTGACCGCGCGTCGGCACGACGAGCTCGTCGGCGGACACTGAGCTCAGGTTGTAGTACCACCACATGCCATCACGGAGCGTCGCGTACACACCCGAGAGGCCGCCGAGAATCTGGGCGTCTGTCGAGTAGTAGTTGTCCGGGGTAATGGCGCTGGTGGGCGATTCCGAGAGGTCCGTACAGGCCGGGACCAGTGCGGTGGCGAGGACGGCAGCCGCCGCGGCCAGTCGTCGCGTTGGAATGAAATGGCGCATGACGCGTCGCTCGCTAGTTTGGGGTCGGGTCGGTCGCTGGGGCATGTGTGTCGTGGGCTCCGTAGGCATCAGTAGGTGATCTTGACGCCCGACGTGAACGTGCGGGCCCGGGGATACGAAAGGTAGTCGATGCCGCGCGAGGCCAGACCGGCTGCGGCGAAGACCTCGGGGTCGAACCCGCTGTAGCCGGTGAGCAGCAGCAGGTTGTCGCCCGAGAGGTAGAAGCGGGCGTTGTCGCGCCGGCTCTGGCGCGGCATGGTGAACGTGTAGCCGATCGTAAGGTTCTGCACGCGGAGGAACGAAGCACTCTCCAACCAACGCGAGGAATAGATCGACGGTTCCGTGATGGCGACGCCGTCATCCAGCGCGGATTTGATGAAGTTCTTGTTCTGGAGCGCGTTGCCCTTCGTGGCGTACACGAGCGACGTGTTGTTGAACGTCTTGCCGCCCACGCTGGCGCGCATCAGCAGCTGCATGTCGAACTTCCCGTAGTTCACCTGGTTGCGCCAGCCGAACGCGAAGCTCGGGTTGGCGTTGCCGAGGACCCGGAAGTCAGCCGCGCTCGGCGACGTGGTGGTACCCGTCTGGGACCCGCTCGCGTCGTACTTGTTGAACAGCTGCTTGCCCTGGGCATCCACGCCGACGTATTCCGGGCCAAAGAAGGTGCCGATTGGCTGCCCCTTCAGGAGACGCTGGGACTGCTGGCCCGACTGACCCTGGCCGGACACGTTACCGGTGGCGATGAACTCGCGACCCACGCCAAGATCTGTGACTTCGTTGCGCTCCATGGTGTAGACGAGGCCAGACGTCCAGCTATTCCGGCCGCTCCGCCAGACGTTCATGTCGATCGTGGCTTCAAGACCCTTGTTCGACACCGAGCCGATGTTCTGGAGCTGCGTCGACACCGGCGCCGGCTGCGGCACGTCGACCGTGAAGAGCAGGTCGTTGGTGTTCTTCTGGTAGTACTCGATGGTTCCCGTGATCTTGCTGTTCAGCACACCGAAGTCGAGTGCAACGCTGGTCTGCGTCGTCTGCTCCCACTTGAGGTCGGGATTCGGGTTCTGGTTCGGCACGACGCCAGTGTAGACCTGATTACCGAAGACGTAACGCGCACCGCCATCGGTGCCAAGCAGCGTGAGCGACGAGTACGGAGCTACGCCTTGGTTACCCTGCCGGCCCCAGCCTGCGCGGAGGCGGAGGTCGGAGAACGGGAGCCCCTTGGCGAATTCCTCTTCCGAGATCTTCCACGCACCGGAGATGGCCGGGAAGAGCGACCACTTGTTGGCGGTACCGAAGCGAGAGGAACCGTCGCGACGGAGTACACCGGTGATGAAGTACTTGTTGTCGAAGCCGTAGTTCGCGCGGGTGAAGAACGACGCGATCCGGCTGTCCTGCAGGAACGAGAACGGCGGGATCAGCTGCGCGCCGCCACCGAGATTGGTGGTCTTGAACCCGTCCGAGAGGAACCGCTGCGCCTCGGCACCGAACTCGCCGATGTCGTACTTCGCGTACTCGTAGCCGCCGGTGATCTGCGTCTCGTGCCGGGGACCGAAGAACTTCGGATCGTAAACGAGCAGGGCCTGCAACGTGGCCGACGACAGGTCTCGGTTCACATTGCGCGCGCGGCCAACGAATTCCGCACCCGCCGGGCTCGCGGCCGGCCAGTACGTCTGGCGGACGCTGTTCGTGCGGTCGACACCGATGTTCACCGTGCTCGTGAGGCCTTCAAAGAGCTGCAGCGACGTGGACACGTTCGCCAGCACGCGGTTGGTCGTGGCCTCATCCGTGATCTGGTTGATCAGGCCCACGGGATTGCGCTGCGACTGGCGCCCGAGGCCGTACTCGAAGTACGGCGAACCCGGCACCACGTTCTTGAGGGTGGGCTGCGTCGGGTCGAAGGTCGCCATGTTCGTGAACACGCCGCCCTCGAAGCCGCCGGTGTTCTCGAACGGGATGTACTTGTTGTTGGTCTGCGACGCCGAGAGGTTGACCCCCATCAGCAGCTTCCCGTCGAACTTCGTCGTGGTGCCGTTGACGCGCGCCTGAAAGCGTTGGAACCCGTTGTTCTCCACCACACCCTGATTGTCCATGTAGTTCATGGAGGCGCGGTACTTCGTGGTGTTGCTACCGCCGGAGAGGGCGACCGTCTGGTTGTGCGTGAGGCCGTTGCGAAGGACCGCATCTTCCCAGTCGTTGTTCTCGGTGCCCAGCGTGTTCACGCGGCTCGCCAGCGACGGCGTCGACTGGAAGAAGTTGCGGTACTCCGAACCGTTCAGCAGCCCCAGTCGCTTCGCGGGGGCGACCGCCGCCACGTAGCTGTCGAACTCCACCGTCTGGTTCGACGACGATCCCTGCTTCGTCTCGATGAGGATGACACCGTTGGCTGCGCGTGACCCGTAGATGGCCGTGGCAGCGGCGTCCTTGAGCACCGTGATGGTGGCGATGTCGCCCGGATTGAGCGAGTTGAGCGGGCTGCGGGGAAGCGACGCCGAGCCGCCGAGGCCAATGCCGCCCGCTTCCGTCTCGACGTTCTGGATGGGCACGCCGTCGATGACGTACAACGGCTCGTTGGAGGCCGAAATCGAGGTCGTGCCTCGGATGCGGATCTGGGCGCCAGCGCCCGGCTCGCCACCGTTCGTGACCATCGTGAGACCGGCCACGCGGCCCTGCACCATGTCGTTGACGTTCGCCTGCACGCCGACGGCAGCGTCCGCTGCCTTCACCGTGGACACCGCGCCGGTCACGGCTTCACGCCGCTGCTGGCCGTATCCGGTGGTGACGATCTGCTGCAGGAATGCCGCCGCCGGCGACAGGGAGAAGTTCACCGGCTGGTTGCCCCCCGCCACGACAGTCACAGACGCCGTCTTCGGACGATAGCCGATGCGCGAGGCCTTGACCTGCTGCGCGCCGACGGGAATCCCGGTGATGGTGTACGACCCATCCGTGTTGGTCATCGCACCAAAGCGCGAGCCGACGATGCTGATCGCCACGCTGGCGACCGGAGTGTTGGTGGTCGAGTCGACCACGCGGCCAGAGATGGTGCCTTGCGCGACGGCATCGGACGCCACGAGGGCGATGCCGACGAGCGCGCCGAAGAACAAACGACTGTAGCCCATGCGAGTCCTTGGTTGGCCTGAGGAAGAGACGGTCGCGTGACCGCCAGCAGGTCTCCACGCCACCGGATCGGTGCATGGACGGGGGAGGGGATGTCCGGTAAACCGGACGGGAGTGGACGGCACCGCGGGACAACGATCCGAACATTCCACCAGATCGCTCACAGCGAGGGAGCGGATTGTGTGGAAAAAGTTACTCAACACTTTACGTTCGCGACCCCCCTTGTCAAGCGCAGCTATTCGGCTTACGACGTGAAATCGTGCGTTGGACGCGACTTGGGTACGTCAGGTACCACGAAACCGCAGCGCCGTTCATCACAAATCATCCCATCAGGCGCGACCATCCTCGATGACCAGGACTGACCCCGGTTTCCGGCAAGCGGAACGCTCTGCCATCGACGACAGCGCGTGCGGACCGTACCATTGAGAATGCCGCTCACCCCCCGTTACCGCCTCCTGCTCCAGATGGTCACGCTGCTAGTGCCAGCTGCGGCTTCCGCGCAAACTTCTCCGGTCCTCTCGTTTCCCGAGGCGAACCTCGACGACCCCGCCACCTACCAGGGGTATCAGACCCGCTTCTACCGTGACGCGGCCCGCAACACCATCCAGATTTATGTAGACGAGCGGGCCGCCCGCGTGGTCCACCTCTGGGCGGACGGCGAGAACGAAAGCCTCGCCTTCACCGCACGCCGACCGGATGGGTCCGCTGCCCCGCTGCGCTGGAACAGTGGTGGGGCCACTCTCGCCGGTGGCGCCAACACCCGCCGTCGCACGCTGAACCACAGTCTCCTGGCGGATGGGTCCGCCATTAATCTCGGCTGGTTCCTGCTGGGCTCCATGCGTGTGGAACGCGACTTCCAGTTCGAGCAGCGCCAGCGCGTGCCATTCAGCGCGCCCCCGTTCCGACTCGCCGAGTTCGATCGACTCGTTGCGGCGCTCGGCACGCTCGATGCTGGGACCAGACGAGAGCATCTCGCCGCCCTCAACGCCGGCACCCTCGCCGATCTCGAACGCCGACGCCATCCCACGATCACGCCGCAGCTATCCCCGCTGTGGTGGACCGCGCGCGTGACTCAGCCATCGCTCGACGGACGCGATACCCTCTGGCTGGAGATCCGCGTTCGACGGGCACTCGTGGACGCGGCGCTCGAGGGCGACTCGATTGTCCTTCGCGCCCGACGCGACGCGGTCGTGCCCTTCGACATCAGCGTCAGCACATCCGGCGCGCCGCTGACGCCATTGGCGCGCACGGAGATCTTCACGCCGGAATTTCTGACGTTCCTGGCGCGCACTCGCGCGGACGCGCCGGATCCTGCCAGCGACGCGGGACTTAATGCGCGGCGACTCGAGCGTCAGGTTCGCGGCGTTGAACTTCTTTCGTCGCGTGAAAAACTGATGGCGGGGTTACCCACCTACGCCACGTACTTCGGCCGCGACATGCTCATGAGCGCCCTCATGATGCGAACGATCTGGCGGCCAGCCGTGTTTGAAGCGGTCATTGCCGCTGCCCTTCGCAAGCTCTCCCCCGCGGGAGAAGTGAGCCATGAAGAGGCACTCGGCGGTCAGGCGGTTCGCGAGGCGGCGGGCGAGTACGCTGCACTGCTCGAGGCGCGCACGGCTGCGGCGAGACAAGGCGCGACGGCAGTGGCAGACAGCCTGCTGCGCCGCGCCGGTGATGTGCTGCGCAATGCGCGTCGGACGCGCGAAAACTACCACATGGTGGACGATGAGCTGCAGCTGCCGGTGGTCGTGTCGCGCTGGATTTCCGACACGACGGTCAGTGCGGCACGCAAACGCGCGTTCCTCCGCGCCGACGGAGGCACCGGCACAAGCCGCCTGACCCTGCTGCTGCGCGAACTTGCGCTGGTCGCGGAGATGACTGCGCCCTACGCCGAGAAGCCTGCGGTCGCACAGCTGATCTCCTTTGCACCGCGGGACGTCACCGGTTGGGCGTCGCAGAGCTGGCGCGACAGCGGCGTGGGGTACGCTGGTGGACGCTATGCGATGGACGTGAATATGATCTGGGCGCCGCAGGCGTTGGAGTCGATGGCGCGCATCCTCGCCGCACTCCGCGCGCTGCAGCTGCCGGTGGATGCAGTGCTGCGGTCCGATACCACCGTCGCGGCGAGCACCGCCTTTGTACGTTGGGCGCACAACGCAAGCGCGCTCGATTCGGCCGCGAAGACTTGGCGTGCTGCGGAGAAGCACTTCGTAGTGACACGTTCGGCATCCGAGGTGCGCGCCAACATTGCCGCGCGCCTGGCCGCCATGCCGGCAGACGAGCGGGCGCACTGGAGCGCGCGCCGCGCGACAAACGGAACCGACGCCGACGCGCTGACCTTTCTTGCGGTGTCGCTCGATGCAGCGGGTGCGCCGATCGCTGTCGCCAACACCGATCCCGCTACGCGTCTCTTCCTCGGTGAACACGAAGGCCAGCCCATGTCGATGGCGCCCGGCCAGATGGCCATCACCTTGCGTGACGTGCAGCTGTTCACGCGTGCGTATCCGGCGGGACTGCTGATCGATGGCATCGGACCCGCCGTTTCCAACGATGCCTATGCCCCCGCCAGTGTCTGGGATGCGTTCGTCAAGGATCCGTATCACGGTCCGCGCGTGATCTGGGGCCGCGAGGTCAACCTGTTTCTCCTCGGCGCAGCAGATCGAGTACGAAGCGCGTCGAAGTCCAGTGACCCGGCCGTGCAGCAGTACGCGAATGCATTGCGGTCCGCGATCAACCAGGTGCGTCAGGCGGTGGATGCCTCCGGATTCCATAGTGAGCTGTGGAGCTACAGCTTCACGAACGGAAAGCCCGGGCCGACGCGCTATGGCAGCGGCAGCGACGTGCAGCTCTGGAGCACGACGGATCTCGCGGTGGCGTTTGCACTCGCGCAACTACCTGATCGGAAGTAGGGCGCGGGGTGTTGGAGTGGTGGCGGCCGTGCTAAGTATGGGGCGTCTTCAGCTGGAGGAAGTTCCGTGCCATCGTTCAAGCCGCAATCACTGACCTGGCCCGCCGATCGAGCGGTGCTGCTGGTGCACGGGATTGGGAACGCCAGCGCGGCAGACGCGCCATTCCCGGTGCATGAGCTGGCAAACGCACTGGGCGCGAGCGCCAGCAATGTCGCTGTGTACACGCTCAACTACGATTTCATCAACGATTGGGCCGCGCGAAAGCTCCAGGTGGCGCCGGGCATCAGCGCCATCGGTCGCGCGGTGGCCAAGCGCTACGACAACGCTGAGCTGTCGGAGACGCTCGCCGAGTACGTGGGCGACATCATCTGGCCGGTGCTGCACCAGGATACGCGTCTCGCCATCCGGGACGCGTATATGGCACAGCTGCAGCAAATCGTGCTCGATTGTGGCGAGTCGGCATTACAGCGTGGACATGATCCGCTCGAGTATCGCGTGAGCATCATCGCCCATAGCCTGGGCTGCTTTCACACGTATGAGGCGTTGCATGCGGCGGTGCGGGAGCCGGAGTATCGGTTGCAGCCCGGCTCGGACCTGACGCAACTGGAAAGCGTGACGCTGATGGCGTCTCCGGTGCAGTTGATGCGCACGGTCGCGGGCGACATCGGTGCGCTCGTGCCGGCTGCGTCGCAGCTCGCCACGCTCGACCCGTCGGGACTCGTGTTGCCAGTCGAGATCGTCGGTCGCAAGTTGGTGCCAGCGACTCGCAAGTTTGTATCCGTGACTGGAAGTCAGGATCCCGTTGGAGGTCACCTGTTGGGGAAGAAGAACGGGTGGGCGTTCATGGACATCGCCGGGCAGCAGACCACGATTGTGCCGCAGACGCTCGTCGCGGGGAACGCCGCGCAGTCATTGGCGCTCGCGCTGAAGGCCGGTGCCGCTCCCGCATCGGCCGTCGCGTCGGTGGTGCCCAACCCCCATTCGTGGAGCGACTACATGACGCGCGAAGCCGCGCTGGTGGCAGGGTTGCTCGCATGAACACGCATGCTTCGTTCGCTCGGGGGAGAGGCCGGTCCGCATGGCGTCGGCGAGTGATCACCGCGGTGGCTTCATGCGTCGTGGTGCTTGCTACGGCCAGCGAGAGCGGTGCGCAGGCGCAGAACGACTCCAGCCTGTTGGCTCGCGCTGATCAGTACACCGTGGGCGACTATTGCCGACTGGCCAGCGCGGCGCTCGCCGACACCGGCGTCCAGCGCGCGCTGGCGGACGAGCGTGCGCTCGTGGACGTGCATCTGGAACGGATCTGCGACGCGCGTGTGGCCGCAATGCCGCTGCGTTCGCTCACCGGACGCGGGGCCGCGTCGCTGGCCGCCGTTGCCCGATTGCGGCAGCCGGCGTTTCAGCAGCTCGCTGCGGTACCGCTCGATACGGCCATGCGAATCGTCCGTAGTCGCTTGCGCAGTACCGAGCTTCGGCCATTGGTGCGCCAGGCATTGGGGGATTCGGCCAACCAGCGGTTCTTCACCGTGAGCGAGACTGCCGCGCAATTGTATGTCCGTGACGCGAGAGATCGGGCGGTGGCGCGCGTGGCCCGCTACGAGCGAAAACTCGGCCCGCAGTCACCCCAATTGAACGGCGTAGAGGTACTCCTCAACTACAGTGCGCAACGCTGGGTGCCGGGATTCGCGCCGTCGGTCGTGCGCGGGCCATCTCCGCTCGAGGTCATCGCGTCGTACGTGCCGACGTATGCCACTGTGTCCAATGGCGACCCGGTTGCGGTATCGGCATCGGAATTCGGCGTGCGGCGGTACCTGTTTGGTGATGCGTGGGGCAAGACCGGCAAGGCTGGGTTGCTGCGTCCTGCGTACGTGTCGCTTGGAGCACTGGTGGCCAGTGATCGGAGCGCCGCGCTGGCGTGGCCATGGGATGGGCGAACACGGACCGGGGTGTTTGCCGGGTGGGGGCAGTTCAAGGTGGCCTATATCCCGGGTCGAAAAAGCGCGGTGCTGGTGGCGCGACAGATGCAGATCGTTCCGTTCGCGTTCTAGCCTCTCGCGGCAGCGTGGCGGCTGCTGTTACCCTCGCCCGCCGAGCAACGCGTCGATCGCCGAGATGGCCGCGGCCGCACGTTCGGTCCAGCCGCCGCGAATCCGCACGACGTTCGCGCCGAACGAACTGAGTGTCTGCTCGAACAGCTGCTGCACCTCGGCGCGTCGGTCGCCACGATCACGCACGCCATCTGCCTGCCACGGCACGTCGATGTCCAGGAGCAGGTACAGGTCGGCTCGGTGTGTCAGCGCCAACGCCTCGATGAAAGCGGCACACTGGCCCGTGTAGTGGTGGCAGTAGGTCACGGTGCTCAGCAGGTCCGTGTCCTGGATCAGGAGCGCCGCCGCACGCGCTGCGTAGACATCCAGTGCCGCGATCTGGCCGTGAGTGATGGCGGCGTGATCATCAGCGTCGAGAGGCTGGCCCTTGCGTTCCGCATACGCGCGCACGAACTCCGGCACGACCTCCACGCCGAAGTGCGCGCCCAATTGGAGGGCAAGCGTGGTCTTGCCAACGCACTCGGAGCCCGTGACTACAACGCGGCGGAGGTGCGGGAGGCGGTGCGGGCGATTGAGCGTTTCCATTCAACGTGGCCGAAGATGGCAAGGAGCAGGAAGACGGCGTAGAGCAGAGCGGTCAGGCGCAAATCGCGCGCGATGAACACGGCGACGTAGGCCACGTCGAGTACGATCCACAGCGTCCAGTTCTCGAGCAGTTTCCGCGTCATCATCCACTGCGCCACGAGACTGCCCACCGCGAGGGCCGCGTCGAGCAACGGCAGCTTGGAACCAGGAATGCGTGAGGTGATGCTGAACACCAGCATCCACAGGATCAGTGCCACGAGGCCCAGTTGAGCCGCGAGCCGGGCTCCAATTCGTGTGACCACCGGGCTGGCGTGCTCCGGGCCGCGACGCAGCCAATGCCACCATCCGTAAAGTGAGAGCGCGAAGTAGAAGAACTGCAGCCCAGTATCCGAATACAGGCCGGCGCGCGCGAACACGACGATGTACACCAGGGCGTTGAGTACCCCGAGTGGCCAGCTCCAGATGCTCTCGCGCGTGACGAGGTACACATTCAGCACGCCGGAGATGAAGCCCAGCAGCTCAAAGCCGGAGCTGCCGTGCGCCGCGAGCCAGCTGCTGAAGTCGGTCATGCGGGAAAGCTACACGTCCGCAGGACCAGTCATTATCATTGGCGAACATGACCGGGGTGCCGGCGCCGCCAGTGAGCGTCGGCTGAGAGAGTCCCGTAGAACCTGATCCGGTTCGTACCGGCGTAGGGAGTCCAGCATGACCAGCCAGTTGAGGGCGCGCACCGCGGTGCGTGGGCCCGTTCGTCAGTGTGCGACGCCTCGTCGTCGACCAACCTCGTACCTCGTGCTCGCGCTGTGCGCGCTGCTGTCTCCATCCGCAGAACTATTGCTCGCGCAATCGGCCGACTCGGTGCGTGCGCGTGCGGACAGCGCTCGCCGAATCGAACAGCTGTTGGTGCGCGCGATCCGGGCCTCCGATGCGGCGCCTATTGCGCAGAAGACCATCGAGCGCGCGGTCATCACCCAACGCAACTTCGGACAGGATGCGCCCCTGCTGTTGCAGGGAGCGTCGCCGTCCATCAGCACCCACACGGAAACCGGCACGACGTCCGGATACAGCTACATGCGACTGCGGGGGATGGATCAGACCCGCATCAATATCACCATCGACGGCGTGCCACTCAACGACATGGAAGATCAGGTGCTCTACTTCGCGAATTTTGCGGACCTGATGGCCAACGTGCAGTCGGTGCAAGTGCAGCGCGGTGTGGGAACGAGCACGGCCGGCACGGCGTCGTTCGCGGGCTCCATCAACTTCGAAACCACACCCGTGGCGCGCCCCGACGCCGCTGGCGACGTGCAAGTGCAGATGGGCTCCTTCGATGCCCGGAGGTTGAGCGCGGCGTTCCACTCTGGCACCGTCGGACGCGGATTCGCGGCGTATAGCCGAGTGAGCGCACAACAAACCGACGGCTACCGCGATCACAGCGGGGTCGAAGGGCGCTCGGCGTTCCTCGGCGCGGGCTGGTTCGGCGCGCGCGACATCGTGAAGCTGACGGTGCTGGCCGGGCTGCTGGCGGATACGCTGTCATATGTCGGCGCGACGCGCGCCGAACTGGCGCAGAACCGTCGATTCAATCCGCTCGCTCCGGATGAGCGGGATCGATTCGGTCAGCAGCTGGTGGCGTTGTCGTATTCGCGTGTGGTAAGTGCGACCACGTCGTTCAGTACCACGGCGTACCGCAACTCGGCGAGCGGTGCGTACGACTTTTTCGACGGCTCCGATCGCTATCGGTTCGGGCTCGCGCACAGTTGGTACGGCGTGACTAGCGCCGTCAACGTTGACCGCGGCGCGGCGCAGCTCAACGTCGGCGTCAACGCCAATCGATACGAGCGCGCGCATCGGGCATGGCTGCGTCCGGATCTTGACGCCGCGTTGTACGACAACACGGGGCACAAAGCCGACCTGAGCGGGTTCGTGAAAGCCTCATACGAAACGGGACGGGCACGATGGTTTGCCGACGTCCAAGCGCGACGTGCTGCCTTCCGCTACGAGCCGGATGCGAACGCCGGCATCACGTCCCGCTCGATCGACTGGACGTTCCTCAATCCGAAAGCGGGTGTGACACTGCGATTGACTGATGGGCTGTCCGCGTTCGCATCATACGGTCGCACCTCTCGCGAGCCTGCGCGCAGCGATCTGCTGGCCGGTGACGACGATCTCAATGCCGGGAATGTGGGAGACTACGGCGATTTCACCCGCGTGCAGCCGGAGACCGTTCGCGACGCGGAGCTCGGCATCACCGTGTCGCGACAGCGTGCGGACCTGTCTGTCAACGCGTACAGCATGGACTTTCGCAATGACATCGCACGGATTGGTGCGCCCACCGCATCGGGTGCCGTGCTGCGGCGGAACGTCGGCGAGAGCTATCGCCGCGGCCTCGAGATGGATGCGACGTGGCGTGCACATGCGCGACTGATCGTTGGCGGCAACGCGACCTGGAGCAGCAATCGCATTCGCCAGTTTACGGATTCGTCGCGCGGCGCGCCGGTGCTACGGCAGCGAGTACCGCCACTGCTCACGCCGAGTCTGTTGGCAACGCAGCGTGTGGAGGTTGTGGCCAGCCCACGACTCACGTTGTCTGCCGAGGGCCGATATCAGTCGCGAGCATTTCTGGACAACACGGGCAGCGCGGATCGCGTGCTACCCGCGTTCTATGTCCTGGACGCCGCCGCTCGAGTCACGTTGCGCCGCTACGTGCTCACGGTTCGCGGGGTCAACGTCGGCAATCATCAGGGGTTCGGCATGGGCGCGGTCTCGTCGTCGGGCACGGTGCGGTACTTCGTGCTCGGAGCCCGCGCTTTCAACGTCACTGCGGGTGTGAACTTCTAGCGCCGTTGCGCACACTCGCTGTCTGCGCTCGGTCGCGCGATCGACATCGGTGGTTCCAGATCGCGCGACGAGCGTGGATGGGCTATCGCCGCGAGACTTCCATGCGCCCGGTGAGACTGCGCCGCGCCTCGTCGAGTGCCGCGCGCAACGTGAGTGCTTTATCGCGGGCCGAGCCGTTGCGCGAGGCATCACGGAGCGCAGCGCGGAGCGTCCGTTGTGCGTCTTCAGTGACCGCGCCTCCCGCCAGCAAGGCCGTCGCGGCGACTTCGTAGATCGCCACCGTCGCCGCCGGCTGCCCGTCGTTGTACAGCGGTGCGCCCCGGTCGATCGCCAGGTCGATCAAGTCGCCCGCGCTTCCACCGTTCTGTGCACTGTTCTGTGAACCGTTCTGCCCCCCGTTGCTGCGGGATTCCGTCGGGATCAGCACGCGATCAATGACATGAATGATGCCGTTGCTGGCCGGGACGTCGGCAATACGCACCGTGGCGTCGTTGATGCGAAGCTGGTCGCCATCCTGCGAGATGCGGACGCTCTGCCCAGCCACCGTCTGCGCTGAACGCGCTTCACGGGCCTGCGAGGCGGTCACCCGACCAGCGATGACATGGTACGTGAGGATCGTGCGGAGCTTTTCACGGTTTTGCGGCTTGAGGAGTTCTTCCACGGTGCCGCCGGGCAGCCGTTTGAAGGCTTCGTCGGTCGGGGCGAACAGCGTGTACGGTCCGCGGCCCAGCAGCGTTTCGGTGAGTCCGGCCGCGTCGACGGCGGCCAGCAGTGTGCCGAAGGAGCCGGCTGTTTTCGCCACCTGCGGGATGGTCGGACCGTTGCGTCCGACGTGTTGCGCGGTGGCGGCGGATGGCGACACGACAATCATGGTGGCGACGACAGCGGCAAAAATCTTTGCGTGCATGCAAACCTTCCGGGGCGTTGAGGAATCGAAACCAGCGAGGATATTCTGCTGTTCGTTCACGCCGCATTGTCGGATGCACTGGGCGGACGAAAATACTGAATGCATCCAACGGTGAGCCGGATGCGAATGCCTATGGGCGATGGAGCGGTCGTGGAACCGGATCGGAGTTTGCATGGAGATGACATGGTCAGCGCCGCGCGCGCACATCTGTCCTTGGTAACAGTCGCCCCTTCCGGGACGCCTGCGGTTCCGGCTGGTGGTGAGGTGGCGTTGTTGCCACGGATCGCTGCCGGAGACGAGCGCGCGGTACGGGAGTGCGTGCAACGGTACGGCGCCCTGGTGTGGTCATTGGTTCGGCGCTGGAGCGACAACGGTTCCGACGCCGAAGATGCTGCGCAGGAGGTGTTTGTTGACCTCTGGCGAACGGCGGCGCGCTTTGACGCGGCGCGCTCCAGCGAGGCGGGGTGGGTGGCGATGATCGCGCGGCGCCGATTGATTGATCGGGCGCGACGTCGTCTGCGTGCGCCTGAGCTCGATGTCCTGCCGGCAGACTACGACATGGCCGATCCGTCGGCCACCGACATTGACGAAGAACTGGATCAGGAATCTCAGGTGGATCGCGCCCGCTCCGTGCTGCGCTCCCTGCCCGCGGCACAACGACGGTTGCTTGAGCTTTCATTACTGGATGGCAAGACCCATGACGAGATCGCGCGCGAGACGAACATGCCGCTAGGCACGGTGAAGTCGCACATTCGACGCGGTCTGCTGCGAGCACGAGCGCTGTTGGTGCCCGCATCAGGAGCAATACTTCCCGAGGAGGCGCGATGACCGATCAGGCCGTTCCACCGGTGCGCGCCGAGGCGTGGGAGATGATCGTGTCGGAGTTGACGGTGGCCATGCACGCTGATCGAACGGACGCGGCGGACCTGATGCCGGCAGCACTGGCCGCACGGCTCATCGCCGACGGTGAGCGAACGGTGCGCGCAGCCGCTGGTCCCGTCGCTGTCGCTCTCGCGCCGAGCACAGAATCGGCGTGGATGCGGCGCGCACGACTGGTACGCCCATGGTCCGGTTGGCTTGCCGCTGCGGCCGCATTGCTGCTGTGGTGGCCAGCCCCATCTGTAGAAGGGCCAACCTCCGTGCGAGGCGCAACACGTCTCGCCCAGGCCACTGCGCAACTGCGGGATTCGCTTATGCGGAGCGATGGCGCTGTCACCCGGGCCGACTGGTCAGCGACGAGCGATGCGTCGGCTGCTGGAGCCGGGGGCGACGTGATCTGGAGCGCGCGGTCCCAGCGAGGCGTGATGCGGCTGACCGGATTGCAGCCAAACGATCGTGCGCGCTGGCAGTACCAGCTGTGGATCTTTGACAAGCGGCGTGACCAGCGGTACCCGGTCGATGGCGGCGTGTTCGACATTCCCGCAGGGGCCACGGAAGTGCTGGTGCCAATTCAAGCTCGCCTTGCAGTTGGTGAGGCGATCCTCTTTGCCATCACGGTGGAAGCGCCGGGCGGTGTGGTCGTTTCCACGCGCGAACGCGTCGCGCTCTTGGCAAAGGCGGGCGGGTAGGCGGGCGGGTA
>JANNEV010000446.1:0-9020 GCA_031379145.1 Gemmatimonadaceae bacterium | reverse complement strand
GATGCTGCCCGGCACCAGCGCGGCACCGCACATGACGATACCGGCAACCCTGATGAACCGAAATCCCTTCATCCTGCGCTCCATGGTCGTTCGAACTGTTCGTTCCGGCCGCGCCCTGTTGCGCGTCCAGTCCCGTCCTGGTCCCTCTCGTCGTACCCCGGCGCTCCCAAACGTTCGGCAGCAGAATATACCAGTCGCGTCCCGTTGCTGAGGCCGTCAGCTCCGATACGAGGCCCCGCCCCCCGTATTGAAGAGCACGACTTCGGCATCGGGCGCAATCGTTCCGGCCTGAACGGCATCGCGGAGCACCTGGAGCGCGCACCCGCCTTCCGGCGCCGCGTCGATACCGGTGTCCGCTGCCAGCTTCGTCGTCCAGGCGCGGATCTCATCCTCACTGGCGACGCCGGCGGTGCCCCCCGCCTCACGGAGAATCCGCAGCAACAGCCGATCGCCCAACGGCGACGGCACGCGAAGCCCGGCGGCGTACGTGATCGGATCGACCCAGGGCGTGGCCTTTTCCTCGCCGGCAGCAAACGCGCGTGCAATGGGTGCACAGCCAGCCGCTTGGGCAATCACGTACTTCGGCTGCGTCGACTCCGGCGGCAGCCATCCGCCGGCCATCAGTTCGTCGATCGCTTTCCAAATGCCGATAGTCCCCTCTCCGCCACCAGTCGGATACACGATGACGTCCGGCAACCGCCAACCCAACTGCTCCGCCATCTCGAATCCCATGGTCTTCATGCCTTCCACCCGATACGGCTCACGCAACGTCGACACGTTGAAGTACCCGGTCTCGGCGGCGTACGCCAACGCCAGCTTCCCCGCGTCACCGATGTGCCCATCGATCCGCACGAGCGTGGCGCCCATGGCCTCGATAGTGTCGAGAATCGGGCGAGGTGTGGTGCGAGGCGCGAAGACCCGAACGTGGACCCCTGCGGCAGCCCCGTAGGCCGCCAGGGCCGCGCCCGCATTCCCCGCGGTCGGCACCACAATTCCGGGAACGCCCGCACCCTTGGCCCGCGTGACCGCAGCACTCATCCCTCGAGCCTTGAACGATGCCGTTGGGTTCTGCCCCTCGTCCTTGATCCAAAGACGTCGCACCCCCGTTGCGGCGGCTAGCGTCGGCGATTCGATGAGCGGCGTCAGCCCCTCACCCAGCGACACAGGCACTTCATTGGCCAGCAACGGCATGAACGGTGCGTACCGCCATGCGTCCCAGCGCGGCAGCAATGGCGTCCCCGCAGGCACAGGCGCGTAGCGCGCGAAAAGCGGTTGTCCGCATGCCGTGCAAAGCGATGCACCGAACACCGGTTCATTGTGGCCGCAGGCAGAACAGGCGAGGTGCCACGTCGTCGATACAGTCATGAACAAGACGTCAGCTTGAGGTGGGCGTACCAGAGACAACAGAAATCGGAACCAACGCACTCGAGTCGGCCCGGAGCGCTCGAAGCAGTCGCTCAGCCGACGCCTCTCCAAAGCCGGGCACTGCCGCGATCTGCGCGATCGAGGCCTCCCGCACTCCCTGTACACTGCCGAATGCCGTGAGCAGGGCACGCCGCTTGGCGGGTCCCACGCCGGGGATTTTCAGTAGCTCCGACGTGATCGTACGCGCGGTGCGCTTCTGCCGCTGGAAGGTGATGGCAAACCGATGTGCTTCGTCGCGCGCTTGCTGCAACATGCGGAGCGCAGGAGAGCGCTTTGGCAAGCGAATCGAGTCCGCGCGCCCGGGCACGAATATCTCCTCCTCCCGCTTCGCCAGGCTGATCAGCGCGACCTGCGCGACCCCCACGGCATCGAGCGCTTCGCGAGCCTTCCCCAGCTGCCCCTTGCCCCCGTCGATCACGACGAGGTCCGGCAGCGATTTCCCTTCGGCGACCCGCCGAGTGAAAAAACGCGTCACAACTTCGTTCATGGCCCGGAAGTCATCGTTTCCCTCGAAGGACGCGATCTTGAACTTGCGATACTCCGACCGCTTGGGTCGAGCGTTCTCGAACCAGATGGCGCTGGCCACCACATCGGTGCCCTGCGCGTGGGAGATATCAAAACACACGAGCGTTCTTGGCACGTGAGGAAGCCCGAGCTCGCGCTGCAACTCGTACACGGGGTCGGCAGCGCGCTCATCGGCCTCGAGCGCAGACAGCTTGAATTCCTCGAGCAGGTGTCGGGCGTTCTTGTCAGCCAGATCAACAAGCGCACGACGTGGTCCACGTTGAGGCACCCGGATGCGTGTCCACTCCAGCGATGTTTCGAGTGACTCGCGGTCCTCGAAGTCGAACGGCACCAGCAGGTCGGCCGCTCGAGCAACTTCAGTGCGATACCACTGCGACAAGCAGGCGCCAAGGACCGCGCCGTCCTCCTCCCCTTCGGCGTGCTCGACCAGACGATGATCGCGTGCCAGCAGGGTGCCGCTGCGAAAGCGCAACACCACGACGCACGCATCCTCGCCATCACGCGCATACCCAACCACGTCGCGATCCCCACCTTCGACCTCAAGCACGACCGTCGGCTCCTCCATGTGCTCAAGGTGACGCAGCGCGTCACGCATCTCGGCCGCGCGTTCGAAATCGAGCCGCTCCGAGGCCTCCAGCATCCGCGCCTTCACCTGCCGCACGACATCGCTGGTCCGCCCATCGAGGAACCAGACGACTTCATCGATCATCGTGCGATAGTCATCAACCGACTGGTAGCCGACGCACGGCGCCTGGCATCGTTTGATGAAGAAATCGAGACAGGGGCGCTCCGGCGCCTCGCGCAGCAACGCATAATGGCAGGAGCGCACCGTGAAGATCCGCTTCACCACATTGAGCGCCTTGCGCATCGCGCCGACGTCGGTGTACGGTCCGAAATACCGTGCACCATCATCAAGCACGCGCCGCGTGACCAGCACACGCGGAAACGATTCCTGAACCGTGACCTTGATGTACGGATACGACTTGTCATCCCGCAGCGCGATGTTGAAGCGTGGCCGATACTCCTTGATGAGCGTAGCCTCGAGGATGAGCGCGTGCGCCTCCGTCGGCACCACCATCGTGTCAAGCGCGCGTACCTTGCGCAACAACCCACGAGTCTTCGGACTGGACGCGTGATCCTGCGCCCAGTAGCTGCGCACGCGTGTCCGCAACCGCTTGGCTTTGCCGACGTAGAGTACGACCCCCTCGGCGTCCTTCCAGAGATAGACGCCGGGCCCATCGGGCAAGTGCGGTAGCTTGACCGCGACCGCAGCCGGCATGCCGCGTTGCATCGCATCCGCGGTCCACGCGTCGTCAGGAATCGGCATGGGCGCGCTCGCATCCTGCACGAGCGATTTCTCCGGCGACATCGACATGTGGTGAGCGCCTCAGCCGACCGTGGGGCTGCGATGACGCGGCGCACGCCGGAGCCACCGCGCCGCTTCGGCAGACCCGAACCACCAGGCCACCGCGAGATACGCGACAGCGAAGACCGCCAACACCGGCGGGCCGACGAGTCGCACATGAGCGAGGGGCCAAGCGCGAACCAGCAGCAGGCTCGTGGCGTACGCCAGCAGTGCGCCAACGCTCGACGCGATGGCGATGCGCCGAGTGCCCACCCACATCTCCGACGTATACAACGGTCCGAGCCGCTTGGAGAGACCGCGCACCAACAGGCGCAGATTCACGTAGGACCCCAGCGACGTACCAAGTGCGATGGCAGCCGCTCCGAACCAGGACTCGCGAAACAGGGTCGCCAGCGCAACCGAGGCGAGCGCAGAGACCGCAATACTGACCATCGACGCGCGCAACGGTGTGCGGTAGTCCTGCAGGGCGTAGTACACCGAGGTGAGCAGCTTCACCGAACCGAAACTCACCAGGCCCACCGCGAATGCGGCGAGCACCGCATGAACCGACCGTTGCTCGCTCTCGCGGAAGGCACCGGTGCGATACACGATGCCCACGCAGTAGTTGCCGAGTACCACGAACACCACGGCACTCGGCACAATGTAGAAGAGCACGCGTTGCCATCCGCCACGGAGCCGCTCCAGCAACGCATCCATTGCCATCGTGCCGGAATCCCGTGACAGATCGGGCAACGACGAGGCGGCCACGGAAACACCGAAGATCGAGACGGGCAACAACATCAACAGGTTGGCGTAGTTGAGGTTCGACACCGACCCTTCCGGCAGGAACGTCGCGATCTGCAGATCAATGATCGATGAAATCTGTACGACGCCGAGCGCGGTCACGACCGGCACCACGTTACGCAGCATCGGCAGCACACCCTCTGCGGCGCGATTCATCGTCGGGCGCAGTACGCCAACCAGTCGATAGACCTCCGGCAGTTGTACACCGACCTGCAGTGCGGCCCCGGCGAGGGTTGCCCACGCAAGCCACCACGCAAGCTGCGTCTGGTCGGCGGCACGCCCCCCCCATCCCCAGAGCAAACCGATCTGCGCGATCGACCACATCGCCGCGCTCGCATACGACCAGAAGAAGCGACGATGCGAATTCTGCACCCCAAGACACCAACCGCTGATGACCATCAGTCCGGTCATCGGAAACAGCACGCGCGTGAGGCGGATCGTGAGCGCGAGTGTTGGCGCATCGAATCCGAACGCCAGTACACGGGCGAGCAGCGGTGCCAGCAACATGCCGGCGAGCGTCAGCAGCGAGACGGCCGCGAGCAGAAGACCAAGAATCGCTGCGGCCAGCGCGCGAGCGGCACGCTCATCGGCGTTGGCCAGCAGTTTGCTGTACGCTGGAACGAACGCCGCCGAGAGCGTTCCTTCGCCAAGCAAGTTGCGTAACGCATTCGGGATCCTGGAGGCCGCGTTAAACGCGTCAGCCGCAGCACCGGACCCGAAATAGTGCGCGAAAAACGTGGTGCGAAGCAGTCCCAGAATACGGCTCAGCAGGATGCCGGCTCCGACCATGAGCGCGGACCGGCCGCCCGATGCTCCAGTCATCGAGTTCGGGAATCGCCCTGCACCAGCGCGCGCGCGTGTGGCATGGCTTCCGCGTGCATACGCGACAGCAAAGCACTTCCGTACCGTGCCAAAAGGGGCACAATGCTGTGCACGCGTTCCGGCGACATACCATTCGGACGCAGCCACGCCCGCGCCATCGCCACGCGATGCAGAAGCTCGGACTCCCGACGCTTCACACCGGCTCGCACCCGACGTTCGAAGCGTTCCAGCCGGTGGCCAATATCACGATCGAGGCCCGCCACAACTTCGGGCGCGACCACAGCGTCGTCATGCGCAATCGCCTCGCGAACGGCACGCAACTGCGTATCAGTGGCAACGCGGAGGCGCTCCAGCGCGTCCTGCACCGGCTCGGCAACGCTTCGTCGCGCCAACTCTGTCTCGGCCGCGTGCGGTTGGTGCAGGGTCACCTCTTCGATCGACAGCTCCCGCAACAGCGTGAAGGCCCGATGATCGATCAGCTCGCACGACCAACGCGGGGCAACCACCGGCGATGGGACCCCAAGTGCATCCGCCACCGCGCTCACCTGCGCGAAATACGCATACTCTCCTGGGCCAGCCATGTACGAGACAGTCGGGAGCAAAACGGACTCGAGCACCGGACGCAGCAGCACGTTCGCTCCGAGTGTACCGGTGTCCGATTCGCGAATGGTTCGAGATGCCTCCTTGAGCGGAATGCGCTCGCGGACCCGGTCTCGTTCCCGTCCAGACACGCCAAGCTGCGACCGGAACACGAGCGAAAGGTCGTCGATCGGGTCGACTTGTGGCTCGTACCCAAGCGCGCGAATCGCCGTCGTGCGAAGTGCCAGATTCTCCGAGATCGCTGCGGCACGTCCCAACGCGTGTCGAAGAAAACCATCTGCGGCATTTCGACACGCGGGATGAGCCGCATCGAGCACGGCGATCCCGAGTGGCTCGAGCAACGCTCGCAGCAACTGGAGGTACGCCCCGCCGATCGTGCTCTGCGGCACGTACGCAGCGGCCACCAACTCCAGCACATCGGAGTGCACCAGCGATCCGGCGGCGGCGCGCACACGCTCCAATTCGGCGCTCACATCCCCCAGGGGCACATCCGCCATCGCGATTCCCTCCGTCGCCGGACCGGCGAGGGAGAGCTTCTCCAGCCCGCGCGCAGTGACTACGTGCGTCACCGCCGCTTCCATCCAGTCGGCGTCGTCACTCGCCGCCCAAAACACCGGGGCCACCGGCATCCCAATTTCCGCCTCCAATACGTCGGCCATGGCCAACGCACCCACGGCCTTGCTGAACGTGTACGCGGGCCCGCCAAACAGTCCTGGCTGCTGTCCGGTGGTCACGACCACTCCCGCCGCAGCCGCTCGCCCCAGCCGCTCCGCGGCTGGACCCGTCGCCGCGATCGCTGGCGCCAACGCCGCCAGCCAATCAGCGCCTCGATGCGATGCGCGCACGCGCTCGGCATGTTGCCGCCACTCCGCGGGAACCAAAGGCCGTGCCGCGATCCACTCCGCACCGATCCGCCCCTCCTGCAGCGCACGAGAAAACGGACTTCCGCCCAGAGGGACGGAGCGAATCAGCACGTCGGTTTCGCCAGATGGCGGTGTGGAGGTTTCGCTCACGAGGAGATCACTTGTGATACGGTTCGCCGCGAGCAATGGTGCCCGCTCGGTAGAGTTGCTCGACAAGTACAAGGCGCGCGAGTTCGTGCGGAAGTGTCCACGGCGCCAGCGAGAGACGACGATCCGCACGCTGGCGCACCGCGTCACCAAGACCGTGCGCCCCCCCGATCAGGAACGCGACACTCCGCGCCTGATCGCGCTGAACGCCGAGCCACGAGGAGAACGCATCCGACGTCAGCACGTCACCGCCAGGATCACAGGCCACCACGCGAGCATCCGAGGGCACTCGATCCAACAGGCGCGCCGCCTCGCGATCACGCACGAGCGTCACCGAGATACTCCGCCCGGACTCTTCTTTCACCTCCACAATCTCCAGCGGCCAGTAACGCGCCGCCCGAGTTTCATAGTCCCGAATCGCGTCGGCAAGCCCGAGATGTCGAGGCTTGCCGACCGTGAGCACGGATACGCGCACGGGATCGCGTCGATCAGGCGTAAATCCCGCGCAGTCGGTGCACCGTCGCGACCCGACTGATCGACACCATGTAGGCGGCGGTGCGCATGTTCACCTTGTGCTGTTTCGACAGCTGCAGCACATCGTGAAAACTGCGGGTCATGATGCCGCCCAACCGCTCATTCACGTCGGCCTCCGACCAGAAGTAGCCCATGCGATCCTGCACCCACTCGAAATACGAAACAGTCACGCCGCCAGCATTGGCCAGAATATCCGGAATCACGAAGATGCCCTTTTCATCGAGAATCGGGTCAGCCGCCGCCGTGGTCGGTCCGTTTGCTCCCTCGCAGATAACCTTCGCACGGATCTTCGGAGCATTCTTCGTCGTGATGACGTTTTCGAGTGCCGCCGGCACCAACACATCCACGTCGAGCGTCAACATCTCCTCGGCGTCCATTTGCTCTCCGCCGACGAAGCCCTCCAGAGATCGGTGCTTGCTGGCGTGAGCGATCGCCGCATCAACGTCGATGCCCGCCGCGTTGTAGAACGCGCCGAAACGATCGCTGATCGCTACGACCTTGCAACCTTCGGCGGCCATGAGCTTGGCGGCGATCGACCCTACGTTCCCGAATCCCTGTACGGCCACGGTCGCACCGCGCATGGGGATGCCGAGATGTTCGAGGGCCTCACGCGTGACAAGCATGCAGCCCCGACCAGTCGCCTCTTTGCGGCCGAGTGACCCGCCCATCTCGACCGGCTTGCCGGTCACTACCGCGTTCTCCGTGCGACCCACATGCATGGAGTACGTGTCCATCACCCAGGCCATCACACGCTCGTTCGTGTTGACGTCCGGCGCCGGCACGTCGGTATCCGGCCCGAGCAACGACATGATCCCCTTGGTATAGCGTCGCGTCACGCGCTCGAGTTCACCAACGCTCATACTGAGTGGATCACAGATGACACCGCCCTTGGCGCCTCCGAAAGGCAAGTTGACGACGGCGCACTTCCACGTCATCCACGCGGCGAGCGCCTTCACCTCGTCGAGGTTCACCTTCATGTCGAAACGGATCCCGCCCTTCGCCGGTCCGCGCGACGTGTTGTACAGCACGCGATAGCCGGTGAAAACCTCCACTTCCCCATTGTCCAGCTGCACCGGGATAGAGACGATCAGCTGCTTCTCAGGATTGCGAAGGATCTTGTAGATACCGGGCTCCAGGTCAAGCAACTCCGCAGCGCGGTCAAAACGGGACATCATCCCTTCGAAAGGATTGTCCTCGTTGAGGAATCGGTCCTTGTCTGGTCGGACGATACTGTCCGTCGGAAGTCGGAAATCGTTGGCCATATCGGCAGGTTTGGGCCGGGATCAGCCGGCGGTGGGAGCAGTGGTCACGCGCGCCGCCAGCACCCGCACAAATGCACGGTTCAGCGCCTCAGCGCCCCGCTCGACGACCACTGTCTGAGAAACATACCAAAGCGGCGGCGCTTCGCGAGGCCACAGAACACCGAGCTTGACTGCGTCCTTCAACGTGCACACGACACCGTCCACGTCTCGGGATGTCGTCGCGATGCGCCGCGCATCCGCGACCGAAAACGTATGGTGATCGGGAAAACGAAGCTCGTGACGGATGGTCGCGCCCAGCCCCCGAAGTTGCTGCGCGAACGCGGCCGGATCTCCGATGGCCGTCGCCACGGTGATCGCTCTCCCGGACAACCAACTCGCTGCATGCGTGAGCGATGCCGGCACCGCCTGCCCCTTCGCCCGCCCCCGTTCGACTGATGCCGGGATCGTCACGGCCAATCGCAGTTGATCCGGCTCGAGCCGAATGACAGCGACGGGGACGCCTGGCGCCGACTGTGTGATGGCCTGCACGACCTGCGTCACGACATCGGCCGTCGCGGCCTTCACCGTGACCACGACCACGTCCGCCCGCCTGAGCGACTCAAGCGGCTCACGGAACGCGCCGGCTGGCAGGAGACGCACACGATCCGGCCACGAGTCGGCACTCACCAGCACCAGATCGACGCTCCGCGACAC
>JANNEV010000380.1:0-2418 GCA_031379145.1 Gemmatimonadaceae bacterium | reverse complement strand
AGCGTCTTGATCAGCAGCGTCTTGGCAAGCCCGGGCACGCCACGCAACAAGCAGTGCCCACCGGCGAACAGGCACGTGAGAATCTCGCGCCGCACCTGCTGCTGTCCAATGATGACTCGACCGACTTCGCGCTCGAGCGCGGTGACGAGCGCGGCGGCTACATCGGCGGGCGTGCGATCAGTTCCTGCGGCGCTGGTTGGCGAGAGAGTAGTCACGGTCGCGGATAGTAGTGCGAGGCCATCCCGCTGGCCAGATCGCCGGAGAGTGACCGGCCGTGAGCCTACGCTTCGCGCGTCGATTCCGTTGTCGCGTCAGGCCGTCCTGGTGGGAGCGATTCGGGCGAAGCGGACGACCGACTGGCGGCGGCGCTGTCGCTCGCGGCTCCCATACGACGCAGGATGTCCTGCAGTGCGCCCATGCGTTGCACCATGTACGGGATGGTCTCCAGGCCACTCGCGAACTTGAGCACGTAATTGTAGATGCCGACGATTGCCCCCACCTGCAGCGCCGTCTGACTGATCTCGGTGCTGACCAGCAGCGATCCGGCGATTGCCACCAGGACCAGGAGTTCCATGGCGCCGAAGTTCCAGGCCTCCTGATCCGAGAGCCGCACCTGCCAGCCGCGAAGCCGCTGATAGTGCGCCGCAATCGCCTGCGTATCCTGAGCCTGAATCACGTCGACCTGCCGCTCCAGCTCGTCGTGCTGCGCATAGTTCAGTCGAATGGTTCGACGGCCGTATCGGCGGCCGAGCAGTACGACCGGTACGAGGACCGCGAGACAGACGACGACGACGGAGCGATTGTACAGGTACAGCAGGATCAGGGAGCCGAAAATGTTGTAGCCAGCTTCCACGATGTAGTTCACATCATGCTCGAGAAAATCGACCAGCTGACGCGCCAACGTCGAATGCGCACTCAATCGCGACACGTTCTGCGCACCGCCGTCGCGAGTGAACATGCGCAGTACGAACGTGGTATAGATCGCCGAGAACGTTCGCGAATCGAACATGTGCCGTATCGTACCAATGACCAGGTACACCAGATGCGCGACGGACAGCGCGAGGAGACCCTGCATCTCACCGTCTCGCAGGCCGTCGATGGCCGTGCCGAGAAAATACGGACGCAAGAGGGCCGCCAGCATCTCCACGGCGAACAGGCCGTACGTGAGCGTCAACCGCGAGCGGAACTCGCGCAGCAGTGCAGACAGTGAGGTCTCGGGCAACATCGTGCTATCGATGGAGTTGACCTTCCCGCGCCGTCACGGAGTTTTCGTGTCGGCCCTCAATGCGGCCGCGGCAGGAGGGCGAGCTGCACTGACAATCGAACGGCGCGCTGGTCGCATGCATGGATTCGCCATAGTCGATCGTCAGCTCCTCTCCCGTTGCGATGCGTCGCAGCGCCACGACGTTGAGCCCGTCAAAGGCGGAGTTGGGCGAGCAGGAATGGTTCTGCGGCGCCCATGCATTCGGATCGGAATCCCAGAGGGCAAACACCTCGTCGCTGAGCGGATACGCATAGTGCGCGAACACCGTGCGCTCCGCGGCAGTCCACGTGCGCTCCACGTGGCGTTGCGTCACAATGCGATGTGCCCGCTCCTCACCCCGGAAGATCACATCGCCCACGTCAAGCGATTCGGTGGCCACAATGCCGTAGCCGGCCAACGCATTCCCCTGTAACTGGTACCGCCTGCGGCCGCGTCGATGACGAGCGATCCCCTCGGCGATGATGTGCTCGAGAAATCTGCGCGGTCCGATGCCGTCATGCTGCAAAATGTAGTCGGCCGAGCCCTCGTATCCATTGGCATAGAACACCGAACAGGTGAAGTTTGCTTCAAGAAAGAAGAGCTTGCCTACCGCATCCTGCCGAAAATCCATGCGCGCATATCCCACACCCTCAAACGCGCGAAAGATGCGTGCTGCGGCGTCTTTCAGTTCGTCGGCGAGCGCCATCTCGCACACCGGAACGTTGGCGCGGGGATGCAAATCGCTGGTCTTGAGCGCATAGGTCTTGAATCGGACACCATCCGGAAACATGAACTCGACGGGCCGCAAGGGCGTACAGGCTCCGCGGCCCTCGGTGTCGGCCATCACCAGCACGGTGAACTCCCGGCCATCGATGAATTCCTCAACCAGCAGCGTATCGAAGGCGGACAGTTGCGCGCGCACTCGCTCGCGCAGCGCCTGTTCATCGAAGATCTGTGCGCCCTCATCAATTCCCAGACTGTCCCCGGCGTGCGCGGGCTTGACGAACAGGGGAAACTGCAGGCGCGAGGACACGGTGGCGATGTCATCGAGACCACGAACCAGTTGGTGCGCCGGCGTTCGAATGCCTGCGGTGTGCGCGACGTACTTCATCAACAGTTTCGGGGGATCGTAGAGCTGCGCGCTCGGGCCGGTGTACGGAAGCCCGAGCTGATCA
>JANNEV010000378.1:0-11433 GCA_031379145.1 Gemmatimonadaceae bacterium | reverse complement strand
GTCTCGTGCCGCTGGTGCGCACGTCTGCCCTCCTATGTGCGGGCGGTGCGCTCCGTCTGTCGAATGGATCAGGGGTCGGGCGCGGCCCTGGTGCACGCGCTCAAGTACAACGGGTGGTGGTCCGTTGCGGAGCCGATGGCGCGGCGAATGGCGCGCGTGGACCTTCCAGCTGACGTCGTGCTCGAGCGAACCGCGCTGGTGCCGCTTCCGCTCTCGCTCACGCGCCAGCGAGAACGGGGCTACAACCAAGCGGAGCACCTGGCGATCGCTCTCGCGAGGCATTGGAAGCTGCCCGTATGGCGCACGGCGCTTCGACGATCGCGTGAGACGCGATCGCAGGTGCGGTTGACACCGTCCGAAAGGGCGACCAACGTTTCCCGTGCGTTCGTGACCAATGCGGAAGCGTCTGCGGCGCTCCGCGGTGCGCACGTCGTGCTGGTGGACGACGTCGTCACGACGGGGGCGACCCTCAACGCGGCGGCAGAGGCGCTTGTGGAGGGCGGTGCGCGCATCATCAGCTGTGTGACCTTCGGGCGGGCGCCGGATCCGGGTGACCGCACCGATTCTGACTTCGACCCAGACCGGGACTGATACGAATGGCTATTCGCGTAGGCATCAACGGCTTCGGCCGCATCGGCCGCCAGGTGCTTCGTGCCGCCAAGCAACAAGGCGTCGCAGACATCGATTTCGTTGGCATCAACGACCTCACGGACACGGGAACCCTCGCGCACCTGTTCAAGTACGACTCCGTGCACGGGCAGTTCGCCGGCGACGTGGCACATGACCCGGAAAGCATCACCATCGACGGCGATCGCATCCGCATCATTGCCGAGCGTGAACCATCGAAGCTCCCGTGGAAAGAGCTGGGTGTGGACATTGTGCTGGAGTCCACCGGACGGTTCACTGCGGCAGCCGATGCTCGCAAGCACATGGACGCCGGCGCCAGGAAGGTGGTGATCTCCGCTCCCGCCACCGGCGAAGACATCACGATCGTGATGGGGGTCAACAACGACAAGTACGATCCAGCCAATCATCACATCATCTCGAACGCGTCGTGCACGACGAACTGTCTCGTCCCGATGGTGAAGGTCATTCGTGACAACTTCGGATTTGTGCACGGTACCATGGTCACCATCCACAGTTACACGAACGATCAATCGATTCTCGATCTGCCGCACAAGGATCTACGACGTGCCCGCGCGGCTGCGGTATCCATGATTCCGACGTCGACGGGCGCGGCGAAGGCTACGTCCCTGGTCATTCCGGAAGTCAAAGGCAAGATCGACGGCATCGCGGTGCGTGTGCCCACGCCTGATGTGTCGCTCACTGATCTCACCTGCGTGGTGGAGAAGGGAACGAGCAAGGACGAAGTCAACGCAGTCTTCAAGGCGGCGGCGGCGTCCGGTGTGCTGACCGGTATCCTCGACTACAGCGAGGTTCCGCTGGTGTCGATCGACTACGTTGGCAATCCGCATTCGTGCACGCTCGATGCCTTGAGCACGATCGTCATCGACGGCACGCTCGTGAAGATCTCGGGCTGGTACGACAACGAGTGGGGCTATTCCTCACGATGCGTCGACCTGCTGCGCTTCATTGGCGCTCGGCTCTAGCATCCGGTTTCCGCGTTTCCATTTCCACGCGCAGAGCCCCGGAGCTGACGTTCCGGGGCTCACGCCTGCCGAGCCTATGAACACTCGAACCATGCACGACCTGAGCGCCGCCGACCTGCGTGGACGGCGAGCCCTCGTTCGGGTCGATTTCAACGTGCCGCTCAACGCCGACGGCGAGGTCGGGGACGACACGCGCATTGTCGCCGCGCTGCCGACGATCACGGCGCTGCTGGACGGCGGCGCCCGCGTCGTGCTTCTCGCGCACTTCGGCCGACCGAAAGGCGCCCCCGAGGCGAAGTACTCACTGGCGCCGGTTGCGCGCCGTCTGAAGGCGCTGCTCCATCGACCCGTCGCGTTCCTGCACGAGACCGTTGGTCCGGCCGCGATTGCGGCCACCAAGGCGTTGGAGAACGGAGAGACCCTGCTGCTGGAGAACACGCGGTTTCTGCCGGGCGAGGAAACGAATGACGACGCGCTCTCCCGTGCCATGGCCGAGCTGGGCGACTTCTACGTGAATGACGCGTTCGGTGCCGCGCATCGTGCCCACGCCAGCACGGCGGGGGTAGCGCGCCACTGCCGACCGGCCGTCGCGGGATTGCTGATGGAAAAGGAGCTCGCGTATCTCGGTCGAGCGCTGACAACGCCGACGCGGCCCTTCGTCGCCATCCTCGGCGGATCGAAGATCTCCGGCAAGATCGACGTGGTTGAGGCGTTGCTGCCGAAGGTCGATCATCTGCTGATCGGCGGCGCAATGGCGTGCACGTTCTTTCGCGCCATGGGCCGGGAGACGGGGACCTCCCTGGTGGAGCCGGATCGTCTCGATATGGCGTCCGATCTGCTCTCGAGAGCCGGGTCGAAGCTGGTGTTGCCCACAGACGCCATGATCGCGCCGGCGATGGATGCGGTCCAGGTGGCCCATGTTGTTTCAGCGGACGCGATCCCCGCCGGCGAGGCCATGTTCGATATCGGACCGGCGAGCATCGACGCCTACGGAGCCATCGTCCGAGGCGCCCGAACCGTGCTTTGGAACGGACCCATGGGCGTCTTCGAGAAGCCGCCATTCGATCGCGGCACGCGCGCGATTGCCAGCGCGATGGCGTCCGCAACCGGGCTCGGCGCCACGACCATCATTGGCGGCGGTGACTCGGCCGCTGCGGTCGCCGAGGCGGGGCTGGAGAGCTCGATGTCGCACGTTTCCACCGGCGGCGGTGCGTCGCTCGAATTCCTCGAGGGAAAAGCATTGCCCGGTGTCACCGCTTTGGACTCCAAGTGATCATGCATCGCAAGCCCGTCATCGCCGCCAACTGGAAGCTCAATCACGGGCCAACGGATGCCAAGCAGTTCTTGCAGCGCTTCCTGGCTCAGACGCCTCGGCAGCAAGACCGCACGGTCATCTTTTTCCCCTCGGCCATTACGCTCACGACCGTTACCGACGCAGTGCGCGATCGACCCGACATCTGGGTGGGCGCGCAAAACGTGTACAGCGAGCCTCAGGGCGCATTTACCGGGGAAAACTCGGTACTCATGGTGCGAGATGCCGGGGCGCGAGTCGTTCTGGTTGGTCACTCGGAGCGCCGTCACGTCTTCGGCGAGAGCGACGAAGCCACAACCAAGAAGTGTGCGCTGGTCGCACAGGCTCGGCTGGTGCCCATGCTGTGCGTCGGTGAAACGTTGGACGAACGTGAGGCTGGCACCACCGCGTCGGTTGTCGAACGGCAGTTTGCCGCGGGCATCGCCGAACTGGATGATCAGCAGGTTGCGAGCATGATGCTCGCGTACGAGCCAGTCTGGGCCATCGGAACGGGTCGGACAGCCACGCCGGAAGATGCCAGCGACATCCACGGCGTGCTCCGGCGCGCCCTCGCCACTCGGCTCGACGCCCGGGCCGCGGCCGGGGTACCGATCTTGTACGGCGGCTCCGTGAATCGTGGCAATGCGGCTACGCTGCTTGGCTCGCCGGACGTGGACGGATTGCTGGTCGGAGGCGCGTCGCTCGATCCCGATGCCTGGAGCAGCATCGTCAGGAGCTGACGCCCGGGCCTTCTCGATCTTTCCAAATCGAGCGGACCCTAGGGCTTGAATCCGCCGCCGCACGTTGTGATCTTAGGTGGCTCACTCCTGCGGTTTCCCGCTGCCTCGCCAGCGTCTTCGACCCCGTGCCATGTACACGTTCCTTCTGGTCCTTCTGATCGTCAATGCGCTGGTGCTGGGAGCAGCGATTTTGCTCCAGTCCGGAAAGGGCGGTGGACTCGCTGCGAATTTTGGCGGCGCCAGCTCTTCAGCTGACTCCGTCATCGGGACGCGACAGGCGGGGAATCTGCTGACGCAGGCGAGTTGGTGGTGTGGCGGACTTTTCCTTGGACTGGCGTTTGTCCTGCAGCTGATGTCCACGCGCACCGCGGCGCCGACGTCTGTGCTCGACAAACTTGGCGGCGCAACTCCCGCCACCGGTCCGGCCCCAGCTGCTGGCAAGCCTGCCCCGGCCGCACCGCTGACGCAGCAGCCTGCGGCACCGGTCGCTCCACCTAGCAAGCCGTAAGGGCGCTCGTGACCATGCAGTCGACAAAGGGGTTCCTCCTCCTCGAGGATGGAACCCTTTTTCGTGGCCGGCTCGTCGGTGCCGTGGGACCGACCGTGGCCGAAGTGGTCTTCACGACCAACATGACGGGCTATCAAGAGGTGTTCACCGATCCGTCGTACCGTGAGCAGATCGTCGTCATGACGGCCACGCAGATCGGCAACTACGGCGTGAACTTCGAGGATCGGGAGTCTGAACGACCGCAGGTCTCCGCCATCGTTGTGCGTGAGCTGTCGCCGACGTATTCCAATTGGCGCGCGACCGGAGGCTTGCCGGAGTGGCTGGTGGCGCACGGGGTGCCCGCGCTCACGGACGTGGACACACGTCGGCTCACCAAGCACTTGCGGTCCTCGGGCGTCATGCGAGGGGTCATCGCTGAGGGCGTCGCTCCAACGCGAGAGGCACTCGAAGCCCTCGATGCATGTCCAAGCATGTCCGGGCTTGATCTGGCGTCCGTCGTCTCGACCAGAATGCCGTACGAGTGGGGCGACGCGCAGGCGCGGTTCCATGTTGTGGCGTACGACTATGGCATCAAGCAGAATATCCTCCGGCTGCTGGACGCCCACGGTTGTCGGGTCACGGTCGTTCCTTCGGATACGTCGGCGGATGCCGTTCTGGCGATGAACCCCGATGGCGTCTTCCTGTCCAATGGACCTGGCGATCCAGAAGCGGTCACCTACGCGCCATCGGCCATTCGCTCAATCGCAGAGCGGGAAGTCCCCATCTTCGGGATCTGCCTGGGTCATCAGCTCGTCGGGCTGAGCTTCGGCGGTCGCACCACGAAAATGCCTTTCGGGCACCGGGGCGGGAACCAGCCAGTGCAGGACCTGGCGACCGGGAAGGTGCTGATTACCTCGCAGAATCACGGTTTCGCGGTGGCCGGTGGTGCCGGTGGGGTAGAGGGCGCGCCTGAACTTGCGGTCACACACCTCAACCTCAACGACGGCACGATTGAGGGACTCCGCCATCGTTCGCTGCCGATCTTCGCGGTGCAGTATCACCCCGAGGCGGCGCCGGGGCCTCACGACGCGATCCCCCTCTTCGATCTGTTTCTTTTGGCCCTGCGTACGCGCCGAGAGAAAACGACCCAACCGCTTGACCGATAAGCACTAAGGTCATAGGTTCGGACCTTGGATACGGCGCGTCTCGACCCCTCGTAGACGCGCGTTGCACCTCCTGGTGGAGCCTATGACGAAAGCCGATCTGGTTGAGAACGTCACTGCGCGCATCGCGCGTACGGCAGGCCCGACCATCTCGAAGAAAGACTGCGCGCGCGTCGTTGACGCGTTCCTCGATGCGATCAAGGACGCGTTGCAGGAGCAGAAGAACATTGAAGTGCGCGGCTTTGGCACGTTCAAGATTCGCCAACGGAAGACCCGAATGGCTCGCAACCCGCGGACGGGCTCTCCCGTGGAGGTGTCCGCCAGGCCCGTTCCGGTGTTCAAGCCTTCAAAAGAGCTGCGCGCGATGGTGGCCGGCGTCGACATTTCCGCGTTTGACGACGAGGAAGAGGAGCTGTACTAGGCTTGACTCGGCAACCACTTGTCGTGGACGACCCCGTTACGGCCTACGTGACGGGGTCGCGTCGTTCGCGGGAACGCTTTCTCTGATCG
Source organism: Gemmatimonadaceae bacterium (assembly GCA_031379145.1). Classification (GTDB taxonomy): domain Bacteria; phylum Gemmatimonadota; class Gemmatimonadetes; order Gemmatimonadales; family Gemmatimonadaceae; genus Gemmatimonas. Next base: position 5,632 of record JANNEV010000378.1, on the reverse strand, counting down.
CGTGCTATGTTCCGACAAGACATATGAGCATCCCCGTCCTGCTATTCGCATCCTACGCCGACGCCTTCGGCACGCGTGTCGTGTCCGTGCCGGTCATGGCTCCGTGCCACGTGCACGCCGTCGTGACGGCGCTCCGTAGTCTACCCGGCGGAAGTCGCCTGCCGCAGTCTCCGCTGGTTGCGGTGAATCGAGTTTGGGTTGAGGAAGGGTCGCTTATCCACGCGGGCGATGAAGTGGCGCTGATACCGCCGGTAGCCGGTGGCTGACGTCCTGACGGGCGTGGTTCGCGCGTCGGTGGTCTGTACGCCCATCGATGTGTCGGGCCTGCTGGCGAGCGTGAGCCACGCCGGCGTCGGCGCGGTGTCGCTTTTTCTGGGTACGGTGCGCGACCTGAACGATGGTCGGGCGGTCGAAGGCATCGACTATGAAGCGTACCAGCCCATGGCCGAACTCGAGCTTCGCCGTATCGCGGACGACGCCTGCGCCTCCAGAGAAGGGCTGGTGGTCGCCATCGAACATCGGGTCGGAACCCTTTCGGTGGGCGATGTCAGTGTGGCGATCGCGGCCGCACATCCACATCGCGCCCCCGCGCTCGATGCGTCCCGCGAGATCATTGAGGTGCTCAAGCAGCGCGTGCCCATCTGGAAACGCGAGCACTATGTGAACGGCGATCGCGCCTGGGTGGATCCCACCAGCAGGGCGAGTCGGGAGTCGGCGCCGTGAGCGGACTCACGGACATCCAAGAGTCGCGCGATCAATTCGGTCGTCGCATTGAGTACCTGCGTATTTCCATCACTGATCGCTGCAATTTCCGCTGCCAGTACTGCATGCCGCTCGAAGGGCTGCCCTGGCTGCCCAAGAACGAGATTCTCCGGTACGAAGAAATCGTCGAGGTGGTGCGACAACTCGCGCCGCTCGGCCTCAGGCGACTGCGCATCACCGGCGGCGAACCGACCATTCGTCCGCAGTTGAGCACACTGATCGCGATGCTGCGCGCGGTTCCCGGTGTGGAGGATATCGCGCTGTCCACCAACGGGGTGAAGCTGCCGGAGATGGCGCACGATCTCGCTGCGGCTGGTCTGGACCGCGTGAACATCAGCGCCGATTCATTGCGGCCAGATCGCGTGATTGCCATTGCCAGGCGCGACCTGGGGTTCGACCTTGTCCGAGCGGCCACGGCGGCGGAAGCGGCCGGTATTGGTCCGATCAAGATCAACGTGGTCGTCATGCGCGGCATCAACGACGACGAGGTGCTCGACTTCGCCAGACTGACCCAGCAACATCCCTGGCATGTTCGGTTCATCGAGTTGATGCCGGTGGGCGAACTGCGCGAGCTGACCTGGGATCACGTGGTGCCGAGCGATGAGATTCTCGCGAGCATCGGCACGTTGGGCGCACTCGCCCCCGACGCTGGCCCAGCGCGCGGCAACGGCCCGGCGGCGTATTGGCGCTTCTCCGGAGCGCCAGGCACGGTTGGCGTCATCACACCGATGACTCACACCTACTGCGAAACGTGCAATCGCGTGCGGCTCACGGCCGACGGACGACTGCGTACCTGTCTCTTTGGCGATCACGAAGTGCTGCTGCGCGATGCCCTGCGCGCGGGCCAACCGCTTGCGCCGTTATTCCGCCTGGCCTTGTCGGAGAAGCCGAAGGAACATGCGCTCTTGCAGATGCGGGTTGGTGGGCTTCGAGCGCTCAGCGAGGTCGGCGGCTGAGCGAGACGGGCAACGAACTTCCGTGTTGCTGTGACCGGTGCAGCGGTCTAGTTTGCAAAATGTGACATTATGCGTCCTGCACAGAGCAGGGGCGCGATCATTCGACACTCACGTCATTCGGACACGCGTTCGGAGACTCAGCAGATCATGGTCAACAAGATCACAGTGGTTGGCGCGGGCAACGTCGGAGCAACCACCGCGCAGCGTATCGCGGAAAAGTCGCTTGGCCGCACGGTCGTCATGGTGGACGTGGTCGAGGGAGTCCCTCAGGGCAAAGGGCTCGACCAGTGGGAGTCCGCGCCCATCGAGGGGTTTGACTCCCGTGTGATCGGCACGAACTCGTATGACGAGACAGCCGGATCCGACATCGTGGTCATCACAGCCGGCATTGCACGAAAGCCCGGCATGACGCGAGATGACCTGCTGAATACCAATGCGGGTATCGTGAAGGCGGTGTCAGAGCAGGTCCGTACGTCGTCGCCGAATGCGATTGTCATCGTGGTGTCCAATCCGCTCGACGTCATGTGCTATGTCGCCAAGCAGGTCACAGGCTTCCCGCGGGAACGTGTCATTGGCATGGCGGGCGTGCTGGACACGGCGCGCTACCGCGCCTTCCTGGCCGAGGCACTCGATGTGTCGGTGCGCGATATCCAGGCGATGGTGTTGGGCGGACACGGTGACACCATGGTGCCGCTCATTTCGTATACGACGGTCAGCGGGATCCCGGTCACGCAGCTCATGCCGCGGCCGCAACTCGATGCCATCGTGCAGCGTGCACGCGACGGCGGCGCTGAAATCGTCAAGCACCTCAAGACCGGCTCCGCGTACTATGCACCCTCCGCCGGTGCCGTCGAGATGGTCGAAGCGATCGTGCTCGATCGCAAACGGATCCTTCCGTGCGCCGCATGGTTGGAGGGCGAGTATGGCCTTTCCGGTTTGTATCTCGGCGTACCGTGCAAACTCGGTCGGAACGGGCTGGAAAAAGTGCTGGAGATCGAGCTGACCAGCGACGAACGCGCCGCGCTGGAGAGATCAGCGCAGGCCGTGCGGGAACCAATGTCGGTGCTCACGTTTTGATTCGTCCGGGCCGGCGCGATCACACTGCTGATCGCGCCGGTTCTTTCTTCCACCCCGCTTATGTACGCTCTCTCGCGTTTCTGGAATAGCACCATCGGCAAGAAGATGGTCATGGCGGTCACGGGGATCGTCGGTGTGTTGTTCGTCCTCGGCCATATGTCCGGCAATCTGCTGATGTTCAAGGGGCAGGATGCCATGCACGCGTATGCCAAGCTGCTGCGCACGAGCATGCCACTGCTCTACGCCGTCCGTACCGTGCTGGTGCTCTGCGTGGTGCTCCATGCGGTATCGGCCTACCAGCTCACCATGCGGTCACGTGCCGCGCGCCCGAACGACTACGCCGATCGACGCCCGCAGGTGACCACCCTCGCCGCTCGCACGATTCGATGGGGCGGAGTGTTGTTGCTGGTGTTCATCGTATTCCATCTCTTGCAATTGACCCTGGGTGTCGTGCTGCCAGGCTTCACGCATCTTGATCCATACAACAACGTGGTCATTGCGCTGCGCAATCCGCTCATGGCTGCCTTCTATGTGCTGGCCATGCTGGCATTGGCGCTGCACCTGTACCACGGCACATGGGCGGCAGTTCGGACGCTCGGTGCGGCACGTCCGAATCAGGCACCACTCAAGCGTACCATCGCCATGGCATTGGCTGTGGTTGTCGCGGCTGGATTCATGATCATCCCGATTGCCGCAGTGGCGGGCTTCTTCGTCGAAGCGCCCGCCCTCGTCGAAACGGCTCCTGCTGCTGCGCTGTCGACTCCGCAAGCGGCGCCTCTTGCTGCGCTACCGTCAGCGGAGGCCCGCTAACATGCTTGATCTGAATTCGAAGGCCCCCAGCGGCCCACTGGAAAAGAAGTGGGACGAGCATCGCTTCTCGATGAAACTGGTGAACCCGGCGAACAAGCGTCGACACCATGTCATCGTGGTTGGCGCTGGGCTGGCGGGCGCGTCTGCATCAGCCACCATGGCGGAGCTGGGCTACAAGGTGTCGTGTTTCGTGTATCACGACTCGCCGCGCCGTGCGCACTCGATCGCGGCGCAGGGCGGAATCAACGCCGCGAAGAACTACCAGAACGACGGCGACTCGGTGCGACGCCTGTTCTACGATACGATCAAGGGCGGTGATTTCCGCGCCCGCGAAGCGAACGTGTACCGCCTGGCTCAGGTCTCGGTCAACATCATCGACCAGTGCGTCGCGCAGGGCGTGCCGTTTGCGCGGGAGTACGGCGGACTGCTGGCCAACCGTTCCTTCGGCGGCGCGCAGGTGTCGCGCACCTTTTATGCCCGCGGGCAGACGGGTCAGCAGCTGCTCCTCGGCGCGTATCAGGCATTGGAACGTCAGATCGGACTCGGTGCCGTCAACATGCACACGTTCGAGGAGATGCTCGATCTGGTCGTGGTGGACGGGCATGCGCGCGGCATCGTGACACGCAATCTGATCACGGGAAAGATCTCATCGCATGTCGCCGACGCCGTCGTGCTGGCCACTGGTGGGTACGGCAATGTGTTCTACCTCAGCACGAACGCGAAATTCTCCAACACCTCCGCGATCTGGCGTGCGCACAAGAAGGGAGCGGCGTTTGCGAACCCGTGCTACACGCAGATCCGCCCCACGTGTATTCCGGTGAGTGGCGAACATCAGTCGAAGCTGACGCTGATGTCGGAGTCGTTGCGAAACGACGGTCGGGTGTGGGTGCCCAAGGCAAAGGGGGACACGCGAGGGCCCGCGCAGATCCCAGAGGCGGAGCGTGACTATTTCCTGGAGCGCAAGTATCCGAGCTTCGGGAATCTGGCCCCGCGTGACATTGCGTCTCGTGCGGCAAAAGAGGCGTGTGACGACGGACGCGGCGTAGGCCCCGGAGGATTGGGCGTCTATCTGGATTTCGCAGACGCGATCAAGCGGCTCGGCAAGCAGACCATCTCCGAGCGATATGGGAACCTGTTCGACATGTATCAACGCATCACGGATGAGAATCCGTACCAGGTGCCGATGCGCATCTACCCTGCCGTGCACTACACGATGGGCGGCCTGTGGGTGGACTACAATCTGATGACAACGATTCCGGGCCTGCACGCGATCGGGGAAGCCAACTTCTCCGATCATGGTGCCAATCGGCTCGGTGCCTCAGCGCTCATGCAGGGTCTCGCCGACGGCTACTTCGTGCTCCCGTACACAATTGGTCATTATATCGCCAGCACCAAGCTCGACGCCGTCGATGTGAGCCACAGCGCGTTCCGTGAGGCCGAAGCCGCGGTGAAGGCGCAGCAACAAAAGCTGCTCAGCATCAAGGGAAAGCGAACGGTCGACTCCGTGCACAAGGAGCTCGGGAAGATCATTTGGGACTACTGTGGCATGGCCCGGTCGCGCGAGGGGTTGACGCACGCGCTGGGGCTGCTCGCGGCGCTCAAGGAGGAGTTCTGGAGCAACGTCAACGTGCCGGGTGGTGGGGAATCACTCAACCAGTCGCTCGAGCGCGCCGGCCGCGTCGCGGATTTCCTCGAACTCGGCGACTTGATGTGCCGAGATGCGCTGAATCGCGAAGAGTCCTGCGGCGGCCATTTCCGCGTGGAGTACCAGGACGCAGGGGAAGCGCAGCGCAATGACGACGAATACGCCTACGTGGCTGCATGGGAGTACGCGGGCGACGGCGCGGCACCTATCCTCAACAAAGAACCGCTGGTGTACGAGAACGTGCACCTGTCCACGCGGAGCTACAAGTAATGAAGCTGACACTGAAGATCTGGCGGCAGGCCGGACCAAAGGCTCCGGGCGCGCTGGAGACACACTCGCTGGACGGGGTCAGCAGCGACTCCTCGTTCCTCGAGATGATCGA
>JANNEV010000359.1:0-2891 GCA_031379145.1 Gemmatimonadaceae bacterium | reverse complement strand
GGATCAGGCAGGACCTGGTGCGGCGACGTGGCCGCCTGTTCGCGCCGTCGCCGAGGCTCGCCACCGACAATGCCGCGATGATCGCGGCCGCAGGACTGTATCGCTTCTCCGTCGGCGAGCGGATGCCCGCGACCCTGACGGCGCACTCGTCGCTTCCACTGCCGGGTATGTTCCCATACGCGACGGGCGCCGCACCTTCATCCGCGGCCCAGCCGCCCCGCTCTCCTTCCTCCTGACCGCGCTCGCATGAATCCCGACGGGATTGTTCATCACCCGATGGTGCTGCACCTCTTCGGACCCGTCGAGATCACCGGGTTCGGCCTCGCGGTGCTTGCCGCGTTCGTGATCGCGCAGATCGTCTGCCAGCTTGAACTCACGCGTCGCGGCCATCTGAAAGAGTCCGATGCAATGCCCGATGTCGTGCTGGCGGCGCTGCTGGGCACCCTGATCGGGGCAAAAACGTACTACGTGATTCTGACCGGCGACCCAGCGGCATTTTTGAGTCGAGGCGGGTTTGTTTTTTGGGGCGGCTTCATCGGGTCGGTGCTCCTCTGCTGGCTCACCATTCGGTGGCGGAAGCTGAGTTTTCTCCGGATTGCCGACGTGGCCGGCATCGCCATCGCGGCTGGTTACGCGGTGGGACGGACCGGGTGCTGGGCCGTCGGTGACGACTACGGACGCCCGTGGAGCGGCCCGTTCGCGGTACGATTTCCCGAGGGCGCGCCGCCGTCCACCGCGCTCGTCATGCAGCAGCAGTTCCATGCACAGCTCCCTGCCGGAACGGATCCAGCCTCAGTCATCGCCGTGCACCCCACGCAGATCTACGAGACGGCGATGGGTTTCCTGATGTTCGCACTGCTGTGGCGATTTCGCGCGCACACGCACCGCGAAGGTTGGCTGTTCGGGATGTACTGTGTGCTCGCTGGAGTGGAACGCTTCATCGTGGAGTTCTTCCGGGCCAAGGACGACCAGGTGAGCATCGTAGGCCTGACGACCGCGCAGATCATCGCGCTGACCGTGTTCGCCGTTGGCGTGGCAGTCATGGTGACTCGTCGTGGCCCTGGAACCCCCGGTCTGCGCGCGACCGGGGCCTCGGCCTGAGCCGCCCTCGCCTTCTCGGCCACGCACCTCAGATGTTGATGTAAGGGATTGCCTGACGGCCGACTCAGGGAATTACCCGAATGCTCCACTCCCTATTGCACCGGTCGAGATCGCCCATGTATACTCCATCATCGGGTTTGAGAAACATTCTCATCTAGCTACGCGTGACTCCGGTTCTAGCGCTCCCCACTCTGCAGCACCTCGACGCCGCACCAACGCGCACCACGTGCGCGCTGGCGGCGTGTGCACCCGGAAGTCGTGCCACGGTTATCGGCATCGAGTGCTCGGCGGATGAAGCCTGCCGTCTTCGCGCGCTCGGCATGTGTGAAGGAACCAGCGTCAATGTGATTGACTCGCGTCACGCGATGCTGCTGGAAGTGCGAGGCACGCGGCTCGCGCTCGGTTCCGCCATCACGGCGGGTATCACAGTCCAGCCGCAGTCGGCACTGCGCTGACGGCCTGCACCGGGCCGAAGCGCCGCCCGGGTGAGAAGATGCAGTGACCTCGATGAATCCCCCGATGACGACGGCTCCGCGACAGGCCGACAAGGGTCGTCAGGCCCCCGAAGGTCGGTCTTCGCTCCGCGTTGCCATCATTGGCAATCCGAACACGGGGAAAACCACCCTCTTCAACGCGCTCACGGGACTGCGACAGCGAGTCGGGAACTTTGCCGGCGTTACGGTCGAGCGCGTCGAGGGCTCGTTTCGAGGTCCGGACGGCGAGATGGTAACGGTCCTGGATCTCCCTGGCAGCTACTCGTTGTCCGCGGGGTCACCAGACGAGCAAATCGCGCTGGAGGTCCTGCTGGGTCGAGCGGCGGATCGATGGATTCCCGACGTCGTCCTGGTTGTCATGGACGCGATGCATGTGGACCGCAACCTCTTCCTGGCCAGTCAGGTCATGGAGCTTGGCATCCCCGTGGTCATCGCGCTCAACCAGTACGATGTCGCGGAGGCGGAGGGAGTAGCGATCGACGTCCCGGAGCTGATTCACGAACTCGGCGTTCCTGTGGTACCCACGGTCGCCAAGCGAGGCCAGGGAATCGACCCGCTCAAGCGTGCGCTTTTCATTGCCGCAACGCTGCCGGCGCCGACGCGCCGCTTCACGCTGCCACCTTCCGCCGCACTCGCTCTCGCTCCGCTTGAGCAATGCTTGGCGGCCGACGGTCTCTCCAGCAGCGCCGCGCGCATGGAAGCATTGCGCGTCCTCGGTCTGTCGCGCGCAGACGCGCATCTGGCCCGCGTGCCCGGGCTCAGTGCAACGATTGCCTCCGCGATCGACGCGCTCAAGGCGGCCGGATTCAGCGCCAGCCGCTTTGAAGCCGACGTACGCTATGGCTGGATTGGTGCCGTCGTAGAGCGGACGATCACCACGCGCGTGCAGTCGGGACGTTCACTGAGTGATCGAATCGACGCCATCGCGATGCATCGCATCTACGGCCCGGTATTGTTTCTCGTGGTCATGGCGTTGGTCTTTCAGGCGGTGTTTTCGTGGGCCACGCCGCTCATGGATGGAATCGAGTATGCGATTGGCGCGGTGGGAAGCGCCGTCGGATCGCGACTTCCGGCTGGCGATCTTCGGAGTCTCGTAGTGGATGGGGTGTTCGCCGGCGTGGGCTCAGTTCTGGTGTTCCTGCCGCAGATCGCGATTCTGTTTGCTGCCATTGGCGTCCTTGAGCATTCGGGATACATGGCCCGCGCCGCCTATTTGATGGATCGCGTCATGCGACGGGTGGGCCTCCACGGGAAGAGCTTTATCCCGATGTTGTCCGGCTATGCCTGCGCGGTGCC